>JAYKIP010000214.1:0-3548 GCA_035286205.1 Merismopediaceae cyanobacterium | reverse complement strand
AGGGGGATCGCCTTGGAAGGGCAAAAACGATGTGTTTCAAGTTAGACGAGGTTTATTTTTATTGTCAAGGATTTCTCTGATTGATTTTGTGGAGTTTCTGTTTCTCCATTGTCAGTATCAGGATTTTAGAGATGATAGGATTGGCAAGATTATTTTTATCTTCAAAGATTTCTCTGATTAAGTGTTGGAAGCAGTTTGTAATTCTGCCCATCCCAACTAATAAACTATCACCAGCATCTCATCCTGAAAATCCCGTAATCCTTTTAAATCCTGATACTGGCATGGAGTGATCGCTGATTAAGACAAAGATGCAAAATCAGCAACCGACCCCTTGCTATTCCCATTCGATCGTCCCAGGAGGCTTAGAAGTAATATCATAAACCACGCGGTTAACCCCCTTCACCTCATTGACAATACGATTGGCGATCGCCTCTAAAATATCGTAGGGAACGCGGGCCCAATCTGCTGTCATGCCATCTTCACTGGTAATAAACCGCAACACAACGGGATGGGCATAGGTGCGTTGATCCCCCATCACCCCCACACTGCGAACCGGCAATAAAACCGCAAAAGCTTGCCAATAATCGTGATAGATCCCCCGCTTAGAAATCTCATCCCGCACGATAAAATCCGCATCCCGCAGAATATTTAACCGCTCTGAGGTCACTTCCCCAATAATCCGAATCGCTAACCCAGGGCCGGGAAAGGGATGACGACGCACAATTTCTTCCGGTAAACCAATGGAACGCCCTAATTTACGCACTTCATCCTTAAATAACTTACGAAGAGGCTCCACTAACTTAAACCGTAAATTTTTCGGCAACCCCCCCACATTATGATGGCTTTTAATTTTGACGGCGACCCGTTCCCCACTCTTGGGATCAACGTTGCTATCGGCAGATTCAATCACGTCCGGATAAAGGGTTCCTTGAGCTAAATAATCAAAAGGGCCTAACCGATTCGATTCTTCTTCAAAAACCTGAATAAATTCATGGCCAATGCGACGACGTTTTTCTTCCGGATCGGTAATGCCCGTTAACTGTTTTAAAAAGCGTTCCCTGGCGTTGACATACTGCACCGGAATATGAAATTGCTCATCAAACAAAGTCACTAAACGTTCCGGTTCCCCTTTCCGCATAAAGCCCTGGTCAATGAACATACAGGTCAGTTGATCGCCGATCGCCCGATGGAGCAGAAACGCCAGGGTTGAGGAATCTACCCCCCCCGACAAAGCCAATAACACCCGTTTATCGCCCACCTTAGCCCGAATTTCGCGGATAGATTCTTCCACAAAGGCTTCCGTTGTCCAGGTCGGTTCACACTGACAGATGTGATAAACAAAATTGCGAATCAGCGCGATGCCCCCCTGGGAATGCACCACCTCCGGGTGGAACTGCACCCCAAATAAATTCCGTTCATGGTCGGCGATCGCGGCACAGGGTGTATTTTCTGTGTGGGCCAAGGTCATAAACCCAGCCGGTAACTCCGTACAGGAATCTCCATGGCTCATCCACATGGTCGAACCATCTTCCACATTGGTTAAGAGATCCGTTGGGTCATCAATACATAGAGAGGCTTTACCGTATTCTCCTCGCTTGGCCCGTTCCACCTGACCGCCCAACTGTTGCACCATTAACTGCATCCCATAGCAAACCCCCAACACGGGAACCCCTAAATGCCAAAGCCGAGGATCACACTGGGGCGCACCGGGGTCATAGACCGAACTGGGGCCACCCGACAAAATAATCCCCTTGGGGTTCAACGCCTGTAACTGCTCTGCGGAGGTACGATAGGATAAAACCTCGGAATAGACCTGGGTTTCCCGAATGCGGCGGGCAATCAATTCGGAATACTGGGAACCAAAGTCCAGAATGACAATCATTTGCCGTTCAAGCTTACTGCGTTGGAGCGAAGCGGATTCAGGCACGAGAGGGGAAACGGTCATGGCTAGAGAGAGAATGGGGGGAAAAACGGTTCAGAGTTGGGTTAAAGTTAATGAAAAACGCCGTCATCAGAGCGAAGCCCTGGGATATTTAGAGATAAAAATAGATACTTTAACTATACCAGAGGATTTGCTAATCCCAAACCCGATGACTCCCCACCCTTTCCTCCAAGCAATAAATCATCAATTTTTGCCATTATTTTCTAGGGCATTATCCGCGCAAGAGATCATTTAATTCCTGCATGAATTTGAGACATTGGGAGGGGGTCATGATCTGGGGCTGGAAGGTGGTGGCGGCGGAGTATTTAAGAATTAAGTTGCGTATTTTTTCAGCTTTCATATCCATTAACTTGACGGTTTGCATTGACCAAATTTCAAAACATCGTTCTTCAATGGGAACACACTCGATTAAAATGGGGGTATGGTGACGACTATCATGGGAAATACGATGATAGGTTTGACTAACCATGCGGCGATCGCCTTCCAGAATTTGTAAAAACATAGCATCTCCGTAGCACAGTAAACCCGTAATCCCATCTGATTGATTATTTTTTTGGGATTTTTCTAAAATTTCTTTTAAATCTTGGTAACTAAGCTGGGGATTCGCATAGCTACTATACATTAGACGGCACAGATTCATACAAGCTTTTCCTCAAGCAGTCAACATCAAAAGTCTCAGATCAAGTTCTCTCCAAATTATAAAGAGAAAGTTACTTTTCGGGAAGGGAATGCCAAAAAAGACTGAACGCTAACTTAATCTTCGATTAATCGTTTGCCTAAAATCACTAAATCCCTCACCTGATCGTCTAAAATTGCCACTTTTGGTAAGCGTCCCCATTCTTCAAACTGAAAGCGAGAAAATAACCGGAGGCTGGGTTGATTATGGGCAAAAATAAATCCCAATAGGGTGTGTAATCCAAGATTTTGACCTTCGGCGATCGCCCGACTCAACAGCAATTTTCCCAACCCCTTACCCTGATGCTCAGGATGGAGATAGATACTTAATTCTGCGGTTTTAGCGTAGGCCGGCCGACCATAGAAATGTTGAAACCCTAACCAACCGATCACCTGTTTTTGGGCATTTTCCACCACCCAAAGGGGATAGGTATCGGGAGAATGGGCCGCAAACCAGGCTAAACGACTTTCGACAGTAATCGGTTCCGTATCCGCCGTTGCCAAGTACGAAGGAATACTGGCATTATAAATCATCATCATTTGGGGCAAATCCTCCCCGATAGCATCTCGCACTAAAACATCTGTGGTCATGGTTAATTTTTCCCCTTCAGCATTACCTTCGGCATTAAAAGATTATCAATTCGGGGCTTCTACCGGAGCGAATTTCTCCCCCATTACCCGATCAATTATCATCAATGCTCAACAAATGCGAGACATAGAAAACCGTTTATTTGCTGAGGGAATGCCTGTCCCGGCGTTAATGGAAAAAGCGGCCCTAGGCGTGGCGAATCGTGTGCAAGCCCTATATCCTCGATCGCCATTTCTGAAAGTTGGGGTTTTAGTCGGCACGGGCCATAATGGGGGGGATGCCCTCGTGGTCGCCAGGGAGTTATGGTTACAGGGCTATCAAGTGCAAATTTATTGTCCGGGA
>JAYKIP010000213.1:0-3298 GCA_035286205.1 Merismopediaceae cyanobacterium | reverse complement strand
AACTTGATTAAAATAATGACTATTTTGAAGTTCTTGAAATACCCCAAAATTTAATAAACTGGAACAATCATAAATCCCCAATTCTCCATTAGTAAATATTAGTTTTAGCTTATAATCAGTTAAAGGTATAACCTCTTTAATTCTTGGATTCATACTTACCTCAAAGGCTCAATTTTATAAAGTTGCTGTCCTGATATAGCTAACTGCCAATCAGCCACTAGTTCATCTTTGTGTAATTCTATCCAAGCCTGAAGAAGTTTCATTTTAGAAGAAGGAATAGAGCCTTCCAAAACTTCACCATCAGGAATTGACACAATTACTTCATCTTCCTGATATTTAACATGAATATGGGGGCAATGATGTTGCTTATTGTCCATAAAATACATATAGACAATTATTCCGTAAAACATAGAGATTGCTGGCATAACTTTCCATTTAACTAGCAACAAAATTAACTAGCTTACCCGGTACGACAATGACCTTTTTAATATCCTTACCCTGTAGATACTTTTGGGCAACCTCCGAATTAAGGGCATAGTTTTCTAACTCCTCTTTTGTCGCACTGGCGGGAACCAGGATCGTTCCCCTAGTTTTCCCCATAATTTGAATCACTAAGGTAATTTCATCTACCACTAAAGCGGTTGGATCAAAAATTAGCCAAGACTGTTGATGAATAGAGGTTTGATGACCTAATAATTGCCAAAGTTCCTCTGTGATATGAGGCGCGAAGGGAGACAATAAAATTAAAAGTGTTTCCATGCCTTCTCGATAGACCGCAGACTCAATACAAGTTGCAGAACTGAGGGCATTACTGAGTTTCATCATCTCGGAAATAGCCGTATTAAATTGATAATCCCCTTCCAAATCTTCCGCAATTTCTTTAATCGCAGTATGAATCGAACGACGCAAATCTTTTTCTGCTTTACTTAAACTTTTCACCTTGACCGGTTTAACAGCTTTTTCGGCATAGTCCGCTACTAATCGCCAAACCCGATTGAGAAAACGAAATTGACCTTCTACGTCCGCATCATCCCATTCTAAATCCTTCTCTGGAGGTGCTTTGAAGAGGATAAACATCCGCGCAGTATCGGCTCCATACTTCGCTAAAACTTCCTGGGGATCAATGCCATTATATTTAGATTTAGACATTTTTTCATAGAAAACTTGTAATTTTTCTCCGGTTTCTGGATCGGTGGGATGATTGGGATCAATTAATAATTTACCGGTTTTTAAATCTTTGGCAATCACATATTTACCCGTTTTGGGATTCTTATAGGTTAAACCTTGAACCATGCCCTGGGTTAACAATTTTTTGAACGGTTCATCCACCTTCACCAAACCCCGATCGCGGAGGACTTTAGTAAAGAAACGGGAATACAGTAAATGTAAAATTGCGTGTTCAATACCACCGACATATTGATCCACTCCCATCCAATGATTAACGCGATCGCCGTCAAAAACCTGTTGAGAATTTTGAGCATCGGTATAACGCAGAAAATACCAGGAAGAATCAATAAAAGTATCCATTGTATCGGTTTCCCGTTGCGCCGGGCGACCACAGCAGGGACAGGGCACATTCACCCAATCGGTTAATTTGGCGAGGGGCGAAGGGCCACGGCCACTGAATTCGACTTGCTCCGGCAATTTAACGGGTAAATCTGCATCAGGAACGGGAACTGTACCACAGGTTTCGCAATGGATAACGGGAATCGGACAGCCCCAATAGCGTTGCCGCGAAATCAACCAATCCCGCAAACGATACTGCACCCGTGCCTTACCGTAACCATTCCGTTCGGCATACTCAATAATCGCCGTTTTCGCCTTAGGGGAAATCATGCCGGTAAAGCCTTCCGAGTTCACCATCGTTCCCGCTTCAGTATAGGCCTGTAATAGGCAAATATCCGAGTTATCCGCATCATCGGGCAGAATTACCACCTTAATCGGCAACTGATTTTCCTTGGCAAATTTGAAATCGCGGACATCGTGGGCCGGTACTCCCATCACTGCCCCCGTACCGTACTCATACAACACATAATCGGCAATTAAAATGGGAATTTCTTCTCCATTAAAGGGATTAATCGCCGTTCCCCCCGTTAAGACCCCGCGTTTCGGTTTATCTTCGGCAGTACGCTCAATTTCGCTTTCTCCGGCCACTTCGGTAATAAACGCTTCTACGATCGCCTTTTGCTTCGGGGTCGTCACCAACGCGGTGAGGGGATGTTCGGGAGCTAGTACCACATAGGTCACACCATAAACCGTATCGGGACGAGTGGTAAAAACGGCAATTTTTTCAGTACTATCTTTAATCGGAAATTCTAAGTAGGCTCCCACCGATTTCCCGATCCAGTTGGCCTGCATGGTTTTGACGCGATCGGGCCAACCCGTTAATTGGTCTAAATCGGTCAATAATTGTTCAGCATAGTCGGTAATTTTGAAAAACCATTGACGCAATAATTTTCGTTCGACCTTTGCTCCAGATCGCCAGGAACGGCCTTCGGCATCCACCTGTTCATTGGCCAAAACCGTCTGGTCAATGGGGTCCCAATTCACCGCCGCTTCTTTTTGGTAAGCCAATCCCGCCTCATAAAATTGCAAAAAGAGCCATTGTGTCCAACGGTAATAGTCGGGAGAACAGGTTGCCACTTCACGCTTCCAATCAATAGACAGCCCCAACCGTTGCAACTGCTCCTTCATCTGAGCAATATTTTGGTACGTCCATTGGGACGGAGGAACTCCCCGATCAATCGCGGCATTTTCAGCCGGTAAACCGAAGGCATCCCAACCCATGGGGTGTAATACCTGATAGCCTTGCATCCGTTTAACACGGGCGATCACATCGGTAATGGTATAGTTCCGAACATGACCCATGTGCAGACTACCGGAGGGATAGGGGAACATAGACAGCGCGTAGAATTTTGGCTGAGTTGAGTCCGTCGGCGTTTGGTCTAGGCCCAGTTCCGCCCAGCGTTTTTGCCATTTTTGTTCAATGTCAGCCGCATTATATTGAGATACCACGATGACCGATGCGCTCCTATACCCACTTGATTACAGGTTAGTTATTGTAACATTATCGGTAAGGGCTGGTTGGGAATGGATAATTGACAATGAATAATTGATAATTTTCATAGATAAACCTTCTCTATACTGAGGATTTTTTTACTTGGACTCAACAGCGGCACTGGTATCGTCTGAGTAAATCCGCAAAGACTTACAGTATAAGACTTAGAGGAAACGAAAAAATCATTAAAGACTTAACATAGCCCCGTTTTACTCTACTATTATTATTGTCATAACATCA
>JAYKIP010000212.1:0-8768 GCA_035286205.1 Merismopediaceae cyanobacterium | reverse complement strand
TGGGTGCGCCCTTTGGCTGGCAATGGATCGTGGTACGCAATGAGACAGGCCGCGAAATGTTGGAGTTAGTTAAAGAGCAATTACACACTCAACCAGTCATGTCCGAAGGCGATCGCCGCAATGCGGTGCAACAAAGTATTCCGGCCTACGATAAAGCGGTGACGTTACCGATGTGGGCGGCCAAATTAATGGGAGTTGTGATCGAGAAAATTGGCCCCAAAGGCTTAGAATATGCGCGGTTTAGTATTGATTCTCACTTTACCCGTAATTATCTCTATGTAAGGCGTAATTATCCCGAAAAATTAGCGGCCCATATGCCGGAGTTTGCCAAGAAAATTGTTGCTCAATATCAGTTACCTAAACATTAATTTTCTGGAAGAGAGGGTCAGCCGTGAAAAATCTCAGAGTCACTAATTTTGGTCAGATCAAAGAAGCTGATATAAACTTTGGTGATTTGACGCTATTTGTTGGCCCTCAAGCAACAGGAAAAAGCATTTTATTGCAACTCTTAAAATTATTACTTGATCGTAGAAAAATACTACTTAACCTTCATGAGTATGGATATGAATTATATGACTTGTTATCAAGCCTTTCTAATTTCTTAGAGCTTTATTTTGGGGAAGGAATGAATAATATTTGGGGGGCAAGAACTGAAGTTTACTTGGATGAGCAAATCACAGATTTAGAGAATTTAATTAATATTGCTAAAATAATAAGCGAGCTTAGGCAAAATTCAATATTATTATATGAGTGTCTTTTTATGATACCTGCTCAACGGGTCATAACTCTTGAAAACGGTTGGCCTCGGCCTTTTCTTAGTTTTGAAATTGGAGATCCTTATGTAGTTCGTAACTTTAGTGAACAGTTACGGATTATAATGCAACAAAAAGATTATTTAATTAGCACAAAAGGAAAAATTTTCCCTAATGCTAGAAATTTAACTGAGGATATAAATTATGAGATAAATAAAAGTATTTTTCATGGTGCTTCTGTTGTCTTAAAGACCGCAGGTATGCGTAACAAAATTTATATTGAACTTGAAGGTAATGCGTTGCCTTTTATGGCTTGGTCTGCTGGTCAACGAGAGTTTATGCCTCTACTTTTAAGTTTTTATTGGCTAACTTATATTCAAAAACAAAATAATGATAATGAAGTATTAAAATTAAAAAAGAGCTTAGAATTTGTAGTAATCGAAGAACCTGAAATGGGATTACATCCACAGGCTATTTTATCGGTTGTCTTAATGTGTTTAGAGCTTTTAAATCAAGGTTACAAACTAATTATTTCTACTCATTCACCTGTTCTTTTAGAAGCAGTCTGGGCAATTCGTTTTCTGCAACGAGAAAATTCCGATGTTAAATTCCTTCATCAGCTTTTTAACTTAGAACCTTCTGAGTCAATGACTGAACTCTTTGAAAATATACTTCAAAATAAAACGTTTTTAACCTATTATTTTGATCAACAAAATGATGGTGTTCACGTTAAAGACATTTCATCTTTAGATCCAGGGGATTTAGACACAGCGATCGCCGAATGGGGAGGACTAACCAGTTTTAGCAGTCGAGCATCGGAAGTTGTATCCCAAGCCGCTCAGGAAAAATTATGAGTTTTCAAGAAGCAGTGAAACAAACTCCCTTACTCAAAGATCACCTTAAACAGGGACTACAAGCCCTAGGCTCCCATAGTAAACAAGTGAAATTAAATAGTTCCCGTCTTTGCGAAGGTAGCGTTGATATAGATCAGGCTTTAGAACGACTATTTCCCCAGGCTAATCGTTGGGACTATGCCCTTGGCTATGATGGAAAAACCTATTTTATCGAAGTTCATCCGGCAGACACCAGTGAAGTAGAAACCCTTTTAAAAAAGTATCAATGGCTGAAAAAGTTTCTGAGAGAAAAAGCTCCTCAACTGAATCAAGAACCCAAAGAATTTCATTGGATTGCTTCTGGTGGTGTCCATATTCTCCCCTCTAGCCGTCAAGCTAGAAAATTAGCTGAATCTAAAATCAAACTACCTACTAGGCAACTAACACTTTCTTAAACCTCGTCTAACTTGAAACACATAGTTTTTATTTCTTCCAAGGCGATCCCCCTAAATCCCCCTTAAAAAGGGGGACTTGTCCCTGAAACGTATTTCAAAAAACTACAGTTCCCAAAATGGACGTGGTTTAACACCTCTTGTCCCGCTAATTCCGCAGAAGTTTGTGGTGAAGAGAAAGAAGAGGACGACGATCGTTAAGAGAAGCCGCAATCAATAGGTTCCGTCGCCAATGCTCATGGTAACGAAAACCATTAAGACTCCCAAAAGGAGAGATTTGTCCTTGCTTCTTTTCACAGGTTTTTCGGTAGTAAGGTCGTTAAATGAATCATTTCCGGTAAAATTAATTTCTCCATCGCTAACTGTACCGCTTTCACTGAACCCGGCAAAGCAAAAATTAATTTATTCTGATAAACTCCCGCCAGGGCACGAGAGGCGATCGCCCTAGACCCAATTTCCTGATAACTCAAAAAGCGAAATAATTCCCCAAAACCGGGTAACTCTTTTGCTAACAAAGCCGCTAACACCTCATAGGTTTGATCGCGGGGAGCAATACCCGTCCCACCATTACAGATAATGACCCTCAATTCGGCACAATTTCCCCAGGTGATTAACTGAGAACGGATTAAACTCGGCTCATCCGGCAAAAGTTGATAGTCCATTACCCGATGACCGGCGGCGAGCAATAACGACTGAATCCGTTGACCACTCAAATCATCTTCCACCGTGCGACTATCACTTAGGGTTAATACCGCACAGTCCAACACTAACCCTTGGCGATCGGGATGAGGCAACATCCAACAAAACCCTCAAATCCAAACAATTTACCCGAACAATTTACCCGAACAATGATCGAAAAATAGATGAAAAAACATCGGTCGAACTAAGCCAAACCGATGCTGACATAATAATCCTGACTTTACAAAAATTCCCTAGGGAATTTAACCCGCTTCCGACACGGAATAGGGCTTAATACTGACAATCGTGCCGCCTAAGCGAGTAATACGACGCATTTCGTCATTCATCCGCGCATAGGGGACTTTCAGAAAGACACTGCCACTGCGACGGAAATCGTAAGCATTGTTATCGCTTTCTTCCGTTTGACGCAGACCACTGACTTCGTAAATAAAAACCCGATTAGCGGCGGCATTATTAGAACCCACCAGGGCAGATTGACCTAACATAGGTTTGAACTCACTTTTCAAAAATGAACAATGTTAATGTTGATCCTGAAACCCATCAACCTAGAAGAAAAGACGATTTTCTCTCCCCTGGGAATCTTGCTCCCAAAAAACAGAATCACTTTTCCTCTAAGGCCGCCATTAGGATTTCACTTAACCTAAACTAGCCGGGGTAATACTAGCCACTTTCCCACCAGAACGATAAACCTGCTCTAGGGTGTTATTTAATTGTTCAAAGGGAACAATAATGGCTTTGTTACTACGACGCACTTTGGGATAACCCGCCGCTTTCATGCCCGCAATTTCCACGCGGAATAATTTACCGACCTGGCCAAAGGGAACATTTCCCCCCAACGCTTTAGCCGGGGTCACGCCTGCTTTAGAAGGACGATAGGCCCAGCCCGCATTGGCACCACTGGGGCCGATGATCGCTGAAGTCGTATTCTGAGCCAATTCCGTCGCCAAACGGGTATTACTCCGCTCTAATTGGGCGCGATCGCTATTGGCATAACCGCGATACAAACGGAACAAACGGGTAAAGCCCACCGTGCGATCGCCAGTTTGGTTATTAAAACGGTAGTAGGGGACAATATTTTCCCCAAAATTTTCTTGATATTCCACCGAATCAATAAACGAATCTACATCGGCATCGTATCCTTCATTTTCGTACAGATCTAAATGAAAGATCACTTCTGCTTCATCGTAGGGAGCGCGACCCAGCAGATGCTTATACTGAAGCTCAATCACCCGTGTTTGGAAATTGGGATACAGAAACTTATTTTTATAAAGCTCCGACTTAGCCACCGTGCGAACAAACTCACGCACACTAATCGAACCATTACAGAGCAAAGATTCAGCACCTTTGAGCCGTTCCGATTCCATCACATAGTCATTGCCCAACACCTGACGATAGACCGCACGGACGACTGCCTGGGCTTCCGCCTGGGTAAAATCGGGACGAAGTTCTACGGGATCGATCCCATTATAGGGAGCTACCCCCAATCGAGAAGCCGCAACTGTAATTGCCACTGGTTAATTCTCCTTATTAAATGTGATTACGCCAACGTAATACTGGTAACAGTGCCACCCTGACGATTAATTTGTTGCAATTGATTGGATAGCTGCTCGTAGGCAACAATATATTCTTTGCTACTACGACGGACACGAGGCGTTTGACCCGCTACAGCTCCCTGGATCACCCGCAGACGATACAGTTGACCGCGATCGCCCGCTACTGTCCCCCGCAAGCAATCCCCCGTCGAACCGATATAAACCGGCGAAGCCGTATTCAGAGCCAACTCACGGGTTAATTTAGCCTTACCGCCATTACCCTGGGTGCGATCGCTGGTCGCATAGCCCCGGTATAATTGGAACATCCGGCTAAAACCGACCGTTTTTTGACCCCGTTGGGTCGAGAACCCACGATAATAGGGAACGATCCATTCCCCAAAGCTCTCTTGGTATTCCGGAGAATCCAAATAGGAACTAATCTCTGCCTCGTAACCCTCTTGATGATAAAGATCGGTATGAAAAGCAATTTCCGCCTGATCGTAGGGAGCACGACCAAGCAGATGTTTATAGTTCAATTCAATAAAACGATTTTGAGGATTGGCCTCCAAGAACTTCCGGCGATAAACATCCGACAAGGCTACCGCCCGCACAAAATCCCGAACCGAAATCTCACGCCCTTGGAGCAAAGACTCCGCACTCAGTAAACGCTCCTGACTCATAAGATGCTCATTGCCGAGAACCTGACGATAAACCGCCCGGATCACCGCAACAATCTCCCCTTCCGTTGAAGTCGGACGCAACTCTAAGGGAGCAGAACCTCCAAACGCCGCAATGCCCAAACGTTGGGCCGAAGCTAAACTAGTCATCTGTCCTCCTAGTCACTATAAATTGTATAGATATGGCAAGACCTGGAAACCCAGAAGATTGCTAACAAATTGTCAACAGCCCCCTGTCTTCCCAGGTCGTCGTTCAATCGAGATGACTAGCTCAGGGCATTGATGGCATAGTCAATGTAGGAATTTGCTTCAGAAGCAGCATCACCAGAGAGACCATGGTTCGCTTTGATATACTTCAGAGCTTCAACATACCAGCTAGGAGATAAATCAAAAGTACGGTTGATTTCATCAATACCGGAGAGGAGGTAATCATCTAAGGGGCCAGTCCCACCAGCAACTAAGCAGTAGGTGACCATGCGGAGATAGTAACCGATGTCACGAGCACACTTCTCTTTACCACGTTGATCCGCCGCAAAGTTGGGGCCTTGGGTTTGGGTGGTGTAGGGGTATTTGTTATAGACTGCTTGAGCAGCACCATTAACGAGGCCTTGAGCATTAGCGGTTAAAGCTTTAGCCGCTTGTAAGCCAGAGTTGGCTTGGCGCAGACGACCGAAAGCGATTTGCAGTTCGGTGGAGCTAAGGAAGCGTCCTTGGGAATCAGCAGCAGCTACGGCTTCGGTTAAAGGGGTTTTAGACATTTTTCTGGTATCTCCCGATAAATAGTTTGCAAAGGTTTCCTAGATAGGTTGAGCGATTACTTAAATCATTGCCAGACAAGGGCAAAAATTAAGCAACAGCAGCCGCAGCGCGGTCGAAGTAGCCAGCAACTTCAGAGACTAAAGCACTGCAATCACCACGGGTAATTCCGTTGGGATCGTTAACAATCGCTAAAGCGGCATCTTTCATTTTTTGAACGCCAGCAGCAACAGAAGCACCAGGAACTCCCAGAGCAACATAGGTTTCACGGAGACCATTTAAGCAACGATCTTCGAGGACGGAAGCATCACCAGTGAAGGTAGCATAGGTGACATAGCGGAGGATAATTTCCATGTCACGTAAGCAAGCAGCCATACGACGGCTGGTGTAAGCGTTTCCACCGGGTTGGATGAGTTGGGGCTGTTCAGCAAATAAAGCACTAGCCGCACTTTTCACGATAGAAGCAGCGCTACCGGTCATGCGGTTAACTGCATCAATCCGTTTTAAACCATCAGCAACGGTTGCACTTAAAGCATCAATTTGGGCATTGGAAAGATACTCGCCGCGAGCATCAGCTTGGGATACAACCCGTGTGAATACGTCGTACATTAGAATGAATCTCCTACTTGTAATGAGTTGGGATTAATAAAACAGAAATCCCCTATCTTAAAAATGGGGTGAGGTACTATCTACATTTCCAAGTTGGGTTCCTGCTTGCGATTGGCTTTTCCGTGTTTTCTCGGTATTTTTGAGAAGTCACGAGGAAATGCTCTCATAAACAGGGGATACACAGAACTGACTCGTGGTCAGGGTGTGGTTGTGCTTGGAAATCCCTCAGTTATTTTTTATACAATGGAGCGGCCCTATTTGTGTGTTACATCTTGTAAATTTTTTTCCCGCTTTTTTGTAACAGATTGTTAAGTTAGGGCTAGGTATTTTGACTTATGCTTAGGCGGTGTTGAGGCTTTAGAAGCCGGGGCTAAGGGCTGGGTTCCCGTCACGATCCTGTTAGGATAGAGGGGATTCTGTTACCCATTAACCCCCACTTAATCTATGCCTCCCCGTTGGCCCCGTCAACCCGATCGCGCCGATCCCGATTACCGTCGTTTAGATGACCGGATGAATTTTGCGGTTCATGTTGCCGTCTTTCTGGCGAGTAATTCAGGACTGTGGTTTGTTCACCAACTCCGTCAGTGTGATTGGCCCTGGTTGTTGCCTTTGTCAGGGATCTGGTTGGGGGCATTGGTGTTACATTTGCTTTACATTCTGGTCATTGCCGATTATTCAGCGAATTCCCATGGTTAACTCTGCTTCTACCCAGGCGATCGAGGCTCTCGCGGCCGAAATTGGCGAAAATATTTACATTGATGTGGCCCGGTGGCATCTCTATCTAGCGGAAGCTCATCTCCATGTCCCCTTAGCCGAGGCGGTGTATCCTTTGTTGGATGATCCCCTCAACCCAGAGGCAATTACGGCGATTTTACGGCAGATGATGGTTTCCCTCGGTGCTGGCCAATGTCAGCTTCCCCTGGCGGATTTAATTCCGGCCAATCTTCAGCGTCGTTTATTCGATTTATTGGAAGAATATCAGCAAAATCTGGCTTAAACTGGGCTTAAAATCCTGTTAAACCCCGTCTAACTCGCAACCTATCTTTTTTAGATCTCCTAGGGTGATCCCCCTAAATCCCCCTTCGACAAGCTCAGGGCAAGCCTTCAAAAGGGGGACTTGCACCTAGAAGGTATTTCAAAAAACGACAGTTCCCAAAATGGACGGGGTTTAAAAATGCTTTCCGTGTAGGGCCTATAGACGTTATCAAAAAACGATGAATGTAATTTGGCAACAACTCACTTTTAGGCAATTTTCTCCGACCCAATGGCGTAATGGCAGTTACTTCTATCGTCTGGTGGGTTTAGGTCGAAACTGGACAGGTCATAGTTTTCTGTTGCAATGGTCAGAAGGGTTGGGAGCTTTGCTCATTGGGTTAACCTTTGCCCTGGCTCCTTTTGTTTCAACAGGGATGATTGGTCTGTTGATGGGGGCATCGGGGGCTTTTTGGTTCCTGCTAACGTTGGCGGAATCTGGCACCGGCGGGTTAACTCCAATTCATTTATTGGTCATGCTTTATTGGGGGATTGCCGCGATCGCCGTCGGGTTATCACCGGTCAAAATGGCGGCTTTAGCCGGGTTAGGAAAACTCACGTTAAATATGTTGTTTTTTGCCCTGGGAGCCAGAATTTTGCGTTCCTATGCCCTACGCAATCGGGTGATTACGGTGATTGTTTTGGTGGGGTTAACGGTGGGAGCCTACGGTATTAAGCAACAATTTGACGGGGTGGAACAGTTAGCCACCTGGAATGATCCCACTTCGGATATGGCCGGAGCGACGCGGGTTTATAGTTTTTTAGGCAATCCGAATTTATTGGCGGCTTATTTATTGCCGATGATTGCCTTTAGTATTTCTGCGTTATTGGCTTGGCAAAAATGGTTGCCGAAACTCCTGGCGGGGGTCATGGTTTGTATTAGTATTTTTTGTCTCTTTTTTACCCAGAGTCGGGGCGGTTGGCTAGGCTTAGTCGGGGTTTTAATTAGTTTTCTGGTCTTGGCTTATCTTTGGTGGCAACCTTATTTTTCTCCCTTTTGGAAAAAATGGTTATTACCCAGCGCGATCGCCACAGTGATCATTTTATTAATTTTAGGATTTATTTTGGTGCCGGCCCTCAGAATGCGAATTTTAAGTATTTTTGCGGGGCGCAATGATAGTAGTAATAACTTTCGGATTAATGTGTGGGAAGGGGTGAAAAGTATGATCCGCGATCGCCCGATCATTGGCATTGGGCCGGGCAATAGTGCTTTTAATAAAATTTACCCGCTTTATATGCGTCCCAAATATAGTGCCTTAAGTGCCTATTCTATCTATCTAGAAACGTTAGTGGAAACGGGCATTATTGGTTTTTCTTGTTTTATTTGGCTGTTAACCGTTACTTTTAACCGCGCAATTTTAGAGATTCAAACCCTGCGTCAAACTCGTAGTATTCAAGGGTTTTGGTTGATGGCGGCGATCGCGGG
>JAYKIP010000211.1:0-6992 GCA_035286205.1 Merismopediaceae cyanobacterium | reverse complement strand
ATTGAGGCGATCGCCCGAATGTTTCATTTTTCTGCTTCCCAACGTGAAGAATTTGGAGAGTTTTTAGAACAAGAAAAAGCCGAGCAACATCGAGGAACATTCAATGAAAGAGGTGATTTTACTTGGCGAGAACTGAAGGAAAAAGCTAAAGAATTTCTCAATAAATAAAAATTATGGTGACAACTCCCATTATTAAGAGTCCCTACTCTATTAATCCTCAGAACTTCCAGAAAATTATTTTGGAAATTATTCAGCCCATGGTAGGAGAAATTTGTCAGAAAGTTAAATTTAGCTATGGTGATGAATTACGGCTAGAACTGGGGGAAATGATCCCCTGTCAGTCTGCTAAATTACAAAAAGCTATCAAAGGAAGTTGGCGGTTAGGGACAAGGGCGACTCCCTGGGAATTACAGAAAGATCACCAAGTTTTAGTCCCTTTTCTGTCATCCGAAGAGCCTCAAGAAGCAGTCTTAGAGCAAATTCAGCAAAGGGTGAGGTGTTTGGAAGGCAAATCCTTGATCGAGGTTAAGTTGATGCCGGATTTTTTGGTTTTGGTTCTCCATTTTACTGAAAATTATCAGTTAACCTTAAAACCTGACTTAATCCATGAAACCGAGGATTCAGCCTTAGCTGATTGGGAGTTATTTCTGCCAACGGAGCAGTTACTCAGTGTCGGGCCGGGTTATTTTTGGTCTTGTCGTTCAATTCATGAGCGGTATTAATCGGATGCAATTCAATCTTTAGCAATTTTGCTGAATACCTCATTTATTTTTCGTTATTTACTATTTTTTCTGGATAATGGCTAGTCTCATTGAGCAATTAAACACCCTGTTTACCACCGCGATCGCCTCGGTCGTTGGGGATAATGTCACGATTCCGACCCCGGTGATTGTCCCGGCTAGTAATCCCAAATTTGGCGATTTTCAATGTAATGGGGCTTTACCTTTGGCCAAAATTCTCGGAGAACAACCCAGGGCGATCGCCGAAAAAATTGTGGCGGCAGTGGATGTGGAGGAAATCTGTGAACCGTTGGAAATTGCAGGGCCGGGGTTTATTAACCTGCGAATCAAGCATGATTATTTAGTGCATCAAATCCAACAGTTAAAAAGTGATCCCCGGCTGGGTGTGGCTAAAATTACCCAACCGGAAAAAGTGATTGTGGATTTTTCGAGTCCCAATATTGCGAAAGAAATGCACGTCGGTCATCTTCGTTCTACCATTATCGGAGAGGCGATCGCCCGGTTATTAGAATTTCGTGGCTATGACGTTCTGCGTTTAAATCATGTGGGAGATTGGGGAACCCAATTTGGGATGTTAATCACCTATTTGAAAGAAGTTTATCCCGATGCTTTGACCCAAGCTGATGTGTTAGATTTGGGTGATCTAGTCACTTTTTATAAACAGGCAAAACAACGTTTTGATCAAGATGAGGAATTTAAAGAAACTTCCCGTCAAGCGGTGGTGAGTTTACAAGCGGGCGATCCCGATAGTTTAAAAGCCTGGCAATTATTGTGTGATCAATCCCGTCGAGAATTTCAAGCTCTTTACCAAATGTTAGAGATTCAGTTAACGGAGCGGGGGGAATCGTTTTACAATCCCTGGCTTAACACAATTTTAGAGCATTTAAATACGGTGGGATTACTGCAAGAAGACCAGGGAGCCAAATGTGTTTTTCTTGAAGGATTTACCAATAAAGAAGGGAATCCTTTACCTTTAATTGTACAAAAATCAGATGGGGGTTATAACTACGCGACAACGGATTTAGCGGCTTTACAATACCGTATTCAAAGCGATCGCGCCCAGAAAATTATCTATGTCACCGATGCCGGTCAAGCCAATCATTTTGCCCAGGTTTTTCAAGTGGCCAAAAAAGCCGGGATTCTCCCCGAAAATGTAACGGTGGTTCATGTTCCCTTTGGTTTAGTGAAGGGGGAAGATGGCAAAAAGTTAAAGACGCGATCGGGGGAAACCATTCGCCTGAAAGATTTGTTGGCAGAAGCTGTTAATCATGCCCGTCGAGATTTAGAACAACGCATTCAGGAAGAGGGACGCACAGAAACTCCAGCGTTTATTGAAAACGTGGCTCAAACAGTGGGCATTGCGGCGGTCAAATATGCCGATCTCAGTCAAAACCGGACGAGTGATTATGTCTTTAGTTTTGACAAAATGTTAGCTCTTCAGGGGAATACAGCCCCCTATATGCTCTATGCCTACGCTCGCATTAAAAGTATTGGTCGTGAAGGTGGGATTGATCTGGCCCAGGGTGAGGAAACTGCCGGGATGCAATTAACAGAAATGACAGAACAGGGATTAGCTAAAACCCTTTTACAATTTCCGGAAGTAATTAAAGAAGTGGAAAATCATTTATTGCCCAACCGTCTCTGTGAATACCTCTACGAATTGAGCAAAAAATTTAACCAATTCTATGAAAATTGCCCGGTCTTGAAGGCTGAAGATAGCATTAAATTGTCCCGTTTAACCCTCTGTGATTTAACGGCGAGAACTTTGGCTTTAGGATTATCCTTATTAGGCATTCCCTTGCTGGAAAGAATGTAATTTATTCTTATTTTTGTCATGCCTAGTGAACGTCAGTTGTGTTAAGATTGTCAATCGGAATTTTGTAAAATCTGATTGATTTCTTGCGTTAGTAAAGGTAATTCGGTTTCGACAATCTGCCAGACCAATTCTAAATCTATTCTAAAATACTCATGCACCAAAATATTCCGAAAATCAATTATATCTTGCCAGGGAATCTGGGGATATTGCTGATGAGTGGTTTTAGCCATTGCTCTGGCCGCTTCCCCTATTCTTTGCAAGTGTAAAAGTACCCAACCTTGAATTAATTCGTTGTCAAGAAAAGCGGCTTTGCCCTGATTGGTATATTTATCAATCTGGATTAAAGCTTCTTGAATATCACGGAGACGCTCCCAATCATTTCTCATAAAGGAATAGATTCCTTGAGGACTTGTTCGCGGATTCTCGACTTTAAACCTTGAGGGGTAACAATATCTACTTTAGTCTGTAAAATGGTTTCTAGATCTCGAATTAAACCGACAGGAAACCAGGGACTAATTTTGTCTAATTCATAGTCCACTAAAAGATCAATATCACTGTTAGCATTCGCTTCATTTCTGACAAGAGAGCCAAAAACTCGTACATTAAAAGCACCATGATGAGCGGCAATCATCAGAATTTTTTCCCGATGTTTTTTGAGTGTTGATAGATCCATCACTGCTTCAGAAAATAGGCTTATGATACAGATAATGCTAAACATAATTCCCGGAAATGATCGCCTCGGTGTTCAAAACTTTGGTATTGATCAAAGCTGGCACAGGCCGGGGATAATAACACGACTTTGGCTTTGAGTTGAGGAGCCAATTCTAAACCGCGTTTGACGGCATGATCCATCGTTTTGACGATTTCATAGTCATCATAATCCACCACTTTTAAACGTTCGGCAAATTGTGGAGCGGCTTCCCCAATGAGTAACACTTTAGCGGCTTTTTCTTGGATTTGAGCCATCCAGCCTTGATCATTACCTTCCTTGGCTTCTCCCCCAGCAATCAAAATGGCCGGGGCTTTAACAGAGGCTAAACCGACCTCGGCCGCATCGTAGTTAGTGGCTTTACTATCATTAATAAATTCTACGCCGTTAATCTCACAGATTTTTTCCAGTCGGTGGGGAACACCCGTAAAATTTAATAACGCTTGGCTAATGGCTTTTTTGTCAATGCCGGCTAATTTGGCCGCGGCGATCGCCATCAATAAATTTTGTTGATTATGGGAGCCTGGCATGGGAAACAGACTGACGGGCAAAATTAATTCGCCAAAGGCTGAAACCCAATGATCTTCAATAAAAACGCCTTTTTTTAACTCTCCCAAGAGAGCATCTTTTCCCCGGATACTTGTCCAATGGGCATCGGGCCAGGCAGTTAATCCCAGATCGTGTAAATAGGGATCATCTCCATTAATAACTTGAAATTCTGACCGCTTTAATAAACTGGCTTTAATTTGATAATAATTCTCTAGGGTTTTATGACGACTGAGGTGATCCGGGGTAAAGGTTGTCCAGACCCCAATGGTGGGAGCCAATTCGCGGGAGGACTCTATTTGATAACTACTAATTTCCGCAATAATCCAATCAAAGGACTGATTTTGTAAGACCAATTCACAGGCCGCATAACCAATATTGCCGCAGGCCGGGGCCTTCAAATTCGCGGATTGAAAAATGGCATTAATTAACGCTGTTGTTGTTGTTTTGCCATTCGTACCGGTAATCCCGACCCAGGGCGTATTTTTGAGGTATCGCCAGGCTAATTCCAATTCGCCAATCACATCAATGCCTTTTTCCCTGGCTTGTTGTAAGACGGGTAAATCCCAGGGAACCCCCGGACTCACCACAATTAACTGGGGTAAAGTCTCGGCTTCAAGGTTCAAGATATGGCCGAGTTTAAGATGAATCCCTTCAGCCATTAACGGTTGCCCTAATGCTTGTAACTGATCAGTCTGAGCGCGATCGCTGAGAATCACGTCCCAACCTTCGCGTTTTAACACCCTTGCGGCGGCAATTCCTGAGCGTCCCAAACCGATAATGTAAGCAATAGCCATTTTTCAGCCGTTTTTGAATAAGCATAACGTTTAAAATCAATCCTATCCTACGCTGAATAGGTAGTCTTCCATACCTTTTTGAGTGATATGTTACCGGTCTCCCAAGCTGAAGCCCGCATTTTAGACCTGATTAACCCTCTGCAAACCCTGGAAACCGTCACGTTACGGGAGGCAAATCGTCGTATTTTGGGGGAAACGGTGGTCAGTGGTCAGGATTTTCCCTATTGGCCGAATTCGGCGATGGATGGTTACGCGGTGCAATGGGAAGATGTGGCCCAAGCCAGTGCTGATCAGCCGGTGAATTTGACCATTATTGAAGAAATTCCCGCCGGTCAGGAACCGCAACGGATTCTCTCCCCTGGTCAAGCGGCTCGCATTTTTACCGGGGCCAAGTTACCCCAGGGAGCCGATACGGTGATTATGCAGGAACAGACCCAACGCCAGGGCGATCAAGTTTTGATTTTGTCTGCTCCCCCGAAAAAGGGTCATTTTGTGCGATCGCCGGGGGAATATTGTCAAAAAGGCGGGCGTTTACTGACCGCAGGAATGCGTTTACAGGCTCCGGAATTAGCGGTGCTGGCTACGGCTCAAGTCCGTCAAGTGCCGGTGTATCGTCGTCCCCAGGTGGCGATTTTTTCGACGGGGGATGAATTAATCTCAGTAGAGGAAACCCTGACGGGGGCCAAAATTGTGGATTCTAATCAGTATGCCCTCGCCGCTTTTGTGGAAAATCAGGGAGCCATTCCCGTCCATTTAGGGATTGTTCCCGATGATCCCGATCGCTTAAAACACACCATGGCTCAGGCGATCGCCTCGGCGGATCTGGTTCTCTCGACGGGGGGCGTATCGGTGGGGGACTACGACTATGTGGAAACCCTATTAGCCGAATTGGGGGGCGAAATCGTCATCCGTAGCGTTGCCATGAAACCGGGTAAACCCCTCACCGTCGCTAAATTTGCCAATGGCTGTGTGTATTTCGGGATTCCGGGGAATCCTGTTTCTGCTCTGGTCAGTTGTTGGCGTTTTGTGCAACCGGCGATCGCCAAATTGTCGGGGTTAGCGGCTCCCTGGTCACCGGTCTGGGTCAAAGCCCAAACCCAAACGTCATTAACCAGTGACGGCCAACGGGAAACCTATCTCTGGGGACGAGTCCAATTTTCAGCAACGGGAGACCTCACCTTTCAGATTGCCCCCGGCAGTCACAGTTCCGGCAATTTGATCAATCTGGCCCAAGCCAATGCCCTGGCAGTCCTCCCCATCGGCACAACGGCGATCGCCCCTTTGAGTCCCGTTCACCTTTTACTCCCCCAGGGCTTATAATTAACCTTTTAGAACAGACGCTATTCTGTGGCAATTAATCAGCAAAAAAATCATTCATTAAGATTGAAAAATTGCTATACCTTCTGTCGTTAATCCGTTAAAAAATCCATGACTGCCGCCGCTCCCCATCAAAAAGCCAAAGCCCTTAAGCCCCATAGTCGTCGTCCCGCCAAGGATCTCTGTAGTGAATGTGGTTTATGTGATACCTATTACATTCATTATGTTAAAGAAGCCTGTGCTTTTTTAAATCAACAAATTGCCGAATTAGAAACCCAAACCCATGGTCGCAGTCGAGATTTAACCCAGGAAGATGACTGGTATTTTGGGGTACATCAAGAGATGATGGCGGCCCAGAAAAAGGAGCCAATTCCAGGGGCCCAATGGACAGGGATTGTCAGCACTCTGGCCTGTGAAATGTTAAATCAGGGATTAGTGGAAGGGGTGATCTGTGTACAAAATACGCCGGCAGACCGGTTTCAGCCCCAGGTTGTCGTCGCGCGAACACCGGAAGAAGTCCTAGCGGCCAAGGTGAATAAACCTACCCTATCCCCCAATCTTTCGGTTTTAGAAGAAGTGGAAAAATCCGGTTTAAAAAGACTGTTAGTGATCGGGGTGGGTTGTCAAATTCAAGCTTTACGAGCGGTGGAAAAACAATTAGGCTTAGAAAAGCTTTATGTGTTAGGAACGCCCTGTGTGGATAATGTCTCGCGGGCGGGACTTCAGAAATTTTTAGAAACCACCAGCCGATCGCCGGAAACGGTTGTCCATTACGAATTTATGCAGGATTTCCGCGTCCATTTCAAACACGAAGACGGATCAACGGAGTTAGTGCCTTTCTTTGGCTTAAAAACCAATCAATTAAAGGATGTTTTCGCGCCTTCTTGTATGAGTTGTTTTGATTATGTCAACTCTTTAGCCGATCTGGTCGTCGGTTATATGGGTGCGCCCTTTGGCTGGCAATGGATCGTGGTACGCAATGAGACAGGCCGCGAAATGTTGGAGTTAGTTAAAGAGCAATTACACACTCAACCAGTCATGTCCGAAGGCGATCGCCGCAATGCGGT
>JAYKIP010000210.1:0-3098 GCA_035286205.1 Merismopediaceae cyanobacterium | reverse complement strand
GTCGTAATCAACACCTTAAATCGTTGTTCTTGGGGAGGCAAAAAATCTTGGATTTCCGCGTATTGATGCACGTCATCTAAAATTAGCAGTACATCCCCTGGCGGTTGCCATCTCGCCCAACAATAATCCAATTGCCCCCGCAAATTTAAATCATCAGGGGGAAACAAGCCCAACAGCGACTTAGCAAATTCTAAGAGTTGTACCCCTACTGTTTCACCTTGCACCCCTATCCAGCAAATACCGCTTGGATAAGTTGATTTTTCCCTATGACATAGAGCATACTGGAGTGCTAATTCTGTCTTACCCACTCCTGCCATGCCCGTAACGACGGCGGTAATCGCAATTCTTTCTTGTTGCTGTAACTGGTCGTGCAGTTGTGCCATTGCATCCTCACGCCCGACAAAATTAACTGCCCCAGTCCGCGCCCGATTCAGATTATTAGGCAATTCTGCTGGTTTCTCCGCTTGAGGAGTTGCAGGAGGATGGATATGGATATTTTGATCACCATGTACAACTCCAGCAACACCAGAAACTGGTGCGTTGAAGTTTTGCTGAATCTTGGTTTCTTCTGTCATTGTCGAATATCTCCTTTACCAACATTAAGAGTAAGATCGGCTCGTAACCCATTCTGATATTATTCTGCTGTTTTCCAACCTTCAATTAAAGCCATTGTTACATTGAGGTAAGGATTATCTAGAAATTCCTCAAGGGCAGCTTTTCCCCCCGATGTCACCGCGCCTAGCAATCGCTTTCTAACAGGAGTTGACACCGCCGCATTGATGTAAGCTTCCTTTTGTTTTTCCGTCGCAGTGGGATTTGTCTCTTCCAGTTGCTTGAGCAATCGCTGAATTTCTGCGGCAGCTTCGGCTAAATCTTGCTTCTGAGGAGAGGCGTAGATAATTTGGTCTCCGGCAACTTTTCCGGCTACTCCGTAAACGGTTTTATTGAAGTTCTGTTGTACTTCTGGTGAATCAGGCATAGCTCATACTCTCACCGATTAAAACGAGCGACAATTTCATCGCCAATCTCTTCAGATTCCTGTTCAGGATAGGGTGAACATTGATCCAGATAAAGAATGTCACCTATTTTGTCATATCGAATCGTAAGCTTAGAGTTCATTGTACCGCAACGAATCAACATAAAGGGTATCAAGGCAAATATCTTGTTCATGGGGCCAAGCCACTGTCCCATCTACAACCTTAACGTGATTAAAATAATGACTATTACCGTTCAAAATCTAAGTTTCGCCGCATCTTACACCTATGTCAAGGAATCCCCTAGGGGAGCATCTCCAAACCGTCCAATCTTCCCTGCCGGCCTCGGTGAAACTCATTGCGGTCACGAAAACCGTTCCGAGTGAGGTTCTGCGGATCGCCTACGAAGCAGGCATTCGGGATTTTGCGGAAAGTCGGGTGCAGGAGGCTCTTCCCAAACAGGCAGAATTAGCGGATCTCACCGATATTTGTTGGCATTTTATCGGCCATCTTCAGGCTAATAAGGCGCGAAAGGTGATTGAACATTTTACCTGGATTCATTCGGTGCATAGTTTGGCCTTGGCGCAACGGTTGAATCAGTTGGCGATCGCCTCGGATCTCCATCCCCAGATTTGTTTACAAGTCAAACTCTTACCGGATGACAACAAATCCGGCTGGAACTCCGACCAACTCCGACAGGATTTACCGATTTTAGAAAGTTTAACTCAGATCAATATTCAAGGATTGATGACGATTTTGCCCCTGGGACTCACCATTGAGGAACGCTTCCAAACCTTTCAATCTTTGCAAACCCTACGGCGATCGCTGACCCAAAGCTCTTCCCTGGCACTGCCGGAACTCTCCATGGGAATGTCCAATGATTACCCAGAAGCCCTTCGAGCCGGGGCCACCATGGTCAGACTCGGTAGTTTATTATTCGGCGATCGAGACCCTTTGCCCAATCCATCAACAGTCTAGGAAAAAGATTATGGATACTTCTCTCTCTAGTACTTAGCAATTTTCACGCAATTTTGCTAAAATGCCGCTCATTCTGGGGAACCTAGGAAATTCCGGTTGCGACTATACAAAAGAGTTATCCCCTGCTAACTTCAAGTCATTGAGCTTTAACTTAGCAACCGCTTAATCTCTCTCACATTTCACAAAAAACGGACAGTCACCCATGATCCTAACCAAACTGAAAGATTTTGTTGGCATCTCAGAACACGACGAATACGAAGAAGAATACGAAGAGATGGATTGGCAAAAATCCCAGTCCCAAGCTCAACAACCAACTCCCCTAGTGGAAGAACCCGTTCAACGTCGTCCCCAGCGCGAAACGACCCCCTTAACCAATGAAGTCCCCTTAGCATCAGGAAATCGTAATAACGTGATTGGAATGCCAGGAATCAACAACAGCGTCGCCGAAGTGGTGGTGGTCGAACCCCATTCCTTTGAGGAAATGCCCCAGGTGATCCAAACCCTCCGGGAAAGAAAGTCCGTTGTCTTAAATCTGAATGTGATGGAGCCGGAAGAAGCCCAACGGGCCGTGGATTTTGTGGCGGGCGGAACCTATGCCATAGATGGTCATCAGGAACGCATTGGTGAAAGCATTTTTCTGTTTACCCCTAGCTGTGTGAAGGTAAGTACACTGTCCGGTTCTACCTCTACCCACGAATTTACGGAAACGACGGCTCCGAGCCGTACCAGTATCCCGACTCCCACCTGGGGATTAGATCCTAGCCGTTTGGCGCAATAGGCATCCTAGCGTCAGCAACTTGACCAGCGATTGATCTGAGAGAAAATCCGGCTGTTTTGTCTCTCCTGTTTCTCTACCAAATCGAAGTTGAGAGCCTCCGTCTTTTAAGTGGAGGGTGAAAACGAGAAGGAGGTTTTAACCTCCCGTGCGTTAGAATAAAATTGCCTTAAGCTCACAGGATGAAAAACTCCGACCAAAAACGTGACCTTAAGGGATCAATCCAACCATGTAAAGCCACAGTTAGACTTATTTGACCGAGGGCTTTAGGGCGTTTTTGACTGCGCCAACATTGGATAACCAATGAAGCGTTGCGAAGTACGTCTTTAGACTGCGTAGCAACATCCGCTTAGAATCCATCTTTTTCAAAA
>JAYKIP010000209.1:0-2867 GCA_035286205.1 Merismopediaceae cyanobacterium | reverse complement strand
ATGAATACCAATCTAATTCTCGATGTGGACTCCTATAAAGTGAGTCATTGGTTACAGTATCCTCCCCAAACCACTGCTCTTTATGCCTATGTGGAAAGTCGTGGAGGCAAATATCCTGTTACTGTCTTTTTTGGGTTGCAATATTTGTTAAAACGCTATCTATGCCAACCCATTGAACCCTGGATGGTGGACGAAGCCAAAGTTCTATTAACTGCCCATGGTTTACCCTTTAATGAAGCCGGTTGGCGATATATTGCTGAAGACTTAAAAGGTCGTTTACCCGTGCGAATTAAAGCCGTTCCGGAAGGGGCTGTGATTCCCAATCACAATATTTTAATGACCGTTGAATCCACCGATCCCCAGGTTTTTTGGATTACCACTTGGTTAGAAACCCTCTTAATGCGCGTCTGGTATCCCATTACCGTAGCTACCCAAAGTTGGCATTTGAAAAAGCGTATTTATGAATCTCTACAACGAACCAGTGATGATCCCGATGCGGAAATTAGTTTTAAACTCCATGATTTTGGCTCACGAGGGGTTTCCAGTCAGGAATCGGCGGGCATTGGCGGGTTGGCCCACCTAGTCAATTTTCGGGGTTCTGATACGGTGCAAGCGTTAGTTTACGGTCAAAAATATTATCATTGTCCGATGGCGGCCTATTCTATCCCGGCGGCAGAACATTCCACCATCACGGCTTGGGGTAAGGAAGGGGAAGTCCTAGCCTATCAAAATATGCTGACTCAATTTGCAAAACCCGGTGCGGTGCTGGCAGTCGTTTCTGATTCCTATGATTTATGGAATGCCATTGATCACTTGTGGGGCGATCGCCTCCGTCAACAGGTCATTGATTCCGGAGCAACGGTGGTCATTCGGCCCGATTCGGGGGAGCCGGTTACCGTCGTAGGTCAAGCCTTACAAAAATTAGACCAGCATTTTGGGAGTACGATCAATCAAAAAAGGTATCGAGTCTTAAATCATGTACGTTTAATTCAAGGAGATGGAGTCAATGCCGAGAGTATTGCGGCCATTTTAGAACGGGTAGAAAGCCGGGGATTTAGCACCAGTAATCTCGCCTTTGGTATGGGAGGAGCTTTATTACAAAAAGTGCATCGTGATACCCAAAAATTTGCCATGAAGTGTAGCGAAATTACCGTCGCCGGTCAAGCCAGGGCTATTTATAAAGATCCCGTTACTGACCCCGGCAAAACCAGTAAGAAAGGGCGATTAGCCTTAGTGCAAACCGAGAAAGGCTATCAAACCGTTCCCCAAAATCTCCAGGTGGTAGATTGCCTAGAAACCGTCTATGAAAACGGTCAATTAGTCCGCGATCAATCCCTAGAAGATATTCGCCAACGCGCTCATTTATTCCTTCGTTGATCATCTTTATAATGAGTCATTAAACTCTAAAAAAGCTATTTTACCCAGTGGTTGATTCTGCCTCAATTATTTTAATAGGCTCCTTTGCCAAAGAGGATAATACGGGCAGTCTCGACTAAAATATCTAAATCTAAATTTAACGACCAGTTATCAATATAATACAAGTCTAAACGGGCCGCATCATTAAAATTGCCCAGATCGGATCGCCCCGAAATTTGCCAAAGCCCAGTAATACCTGGCATGACTTGATGACGAATATGGTGCCAAGCATCAAAATGTTCCACATCTCTCAACGGTAAGGGACGCGGCCCCACCAGACTCATTTCTCCCCGTAAGACATTCAATAATTGGGGAAATTCATCCAGGCTAGTTTTGCGTAAAAAGTGGCCAATGGGAATAACCCTCGGATCCTGTTTAAGCTTAAATAAAATGCCATCTTGGTTTTCATTTTGGGATTCTAATTCGGCTTGTAATTGCTCGGCATTGATTACCATTGTCCGAAATTTCCACATCATAAAGACTTTGCCCTGGAGTCCCACTCGTTCCTGGCGATAGAAAGCGGGGCCGGGGGAGGAGCAACGAATAGCAATGATAATCCCTAAAAACAGAGGAGCTAAAATAATCACCCCGACTAACGCCGCAATAAAATCAAACCAGCGTTTCAAACGATAATCAAAGCCAATGAGCAAGGGCATTGCCACCCGTAAAGTGGGTAAACCCGCAAAAATTTCTGGCATTCCTCGACGGTATAAAATATCTCGACTGGAAGGCAGTAATCTCAACGAAATCCCGGCTTTGCGTAGATACCAATAAAGACTAGAAGACAAATTGGTTTTGGGTAAATCTTCTGCTAAAACTTCCACAGCCCCCGACGCAACAATTTGTTCCCAGGTATGTTCATTGTGGGCTAACCGGGAAAAAGTCAGACCCACTACACGATAATGGGAACGGGTTTCTAGGGTTTCTCGGAGGGTTTGTAAACGGGAGGTCGGGGCAATAATAAAAACGGGAAGGGGCGGTTGACGACGTTGGACTTGGGAAATGACTAGGGTGCTAATTACTCGCAATCCCAAAACAAAAATAAGACTACAACCCCAAGCCGAAAAAAACAGCGATCGCGGGGGGTCAAGGGTCGGATCATAAAAATATTGGATCACTAAAACCGTTAAATAAACCAGACTAATTAACTGCAACAAACGAATATAATTATGACTCCGGGCAGAAGGACTGTATAACCCTCCGTAGGCAAAAAAAAGGAGAGTCACCGCCGCAAAACACCAAAATAAACTGGGCATTCCCAACCAGATCCACCACACCAACTGGGGGGGAGGAGGAGAATAAAAATGATTGAGTTCTCTCGCCACTTGCCAGGCGGCGGCTAAGGCCGTTACATCTCCTAGCAAGAGCAGGAAAACGCTTAACCACTGGCGATTGGTCAAATTCAACCAGGCTAAAGGCTGAGGGGCGCGAATATCAGTCAAGGCTGAGTT
>JAYKIP010000208.1:0-5987 GCA_035286205.1 Merismopediaceae cyanobacterium | reverse complement strand
GGATGACGCATCACGTAGATAAATTTGGCGTTCGGGTAAGCCTGTAATAGCCGTTCTAGGGTGTGGGGATAGGTGGGTAATTTAGTATAGTGGGTACTGGATTCCCCGCACAAATCTGCATCTTTAGCCTCTTGAAACAGCGAGAGATACCAATCCCTTCCCTGGGCAAAGATTTCATCATTACTAAAAAAATTAGGTTCCTTCGGCTCCGTCATAAAAAAGCCCGGCTGTCGCGCTAACTGCTCGTGGAGAGTACTCGTAGCACATTTCATGCCGCCGATAATGAAGAAATCCGGCTCTTTAACCATAGGGGATACCCTCAATGCGTTGGATCAACAAGGACATAATAAATTCTAAATCTATTATGCCCTGATGAGTCTTTACAATAACCCCTGAATATCTTTGGCAATATCTTCCGGTTTGGTTAAGGACGGATAGCGTTTAACCACTTTGCCAGAACGATCCACTAAAAATTTAGTAAAATTCCATTTAATGGCTTCGCTTCCTAATAGTCCGGGGGCGGCTTTCGTTAATAATTTAAAAAGCGGGTGAGCATTGGGGCCATTGACTTCTACTTTCTCAAACAGGGGAAAAGTCACGCCAAAACGGGTTTGACAAAAGGATTGAATGGTTTCCGCCGTACCGGGTTCCTGTTGGCCAAATTGATTACAGGGAAAACCCAGAATTTCTAAACCCTGACCCTGAAATTGTTTGTAGAGACTTTGTAAGCCTTCGTATTGGGGCGTAAAACCACACTGACTGGCGGTATTGACAATTAACAGTACTTTATCTTTAAAGTCGCTGAGGTTAACGGGTTGACCATCAATGCGGGTGGCGGTGAGGTCGTAAATCGAGGAGCTAGAAACGGTCATGGTGAACAAGGAAAAAATAACAACACTGTCGGTTAGTGTAACGAGGGTTGACGGTGAGGGGTGAGTGGGGTTTTCCCTACGCGGGGGGATCTATCGGTTGGGGATGGGTTTCAGGCTCAAGTTCTGGAGAGGTTTCAGACTGCTGTTTCAGCCATTTTTCCCAGAGGTCGGGGCGACGTTGTTGCGTTCTTAAATACTGCTGTTCGGTGCGCCACTGGGCGATCGCCGGGTGATTACCGGAAAGGAGGACGGACGGGACAGCCATGTCTTGGAAGGTGGCGGGACGGGTATAGTGGGGATAGTCCAGCAGGGGGGTGGTAAAACTATCGAGGTGTAGGGATGCTTCTTTGCCAACGGTACCGGGGAGGAGACGAATCACGCCATTAATTAACGCTAGGGCCGGGATTTCACCACAGGTCAACACAAAATCCCCTAGGGAAACTTCTCGCGTCACCAGGGAACAGACCCGTTCATCTACGCCTTCGTAGTGGCCACAAATTAAGACCAGTTGATCATAGGTGACTAGGGTTTTTAGGAGGGATTGGCTCAGGAGTTCCCCCTGGGGTGTTAATAGGATAACTTCCCGTTGGGGTAATTGGGGTAAACTGGCGATCGCCGCAAAAATCGGTTCCGGTTTTAAGACCATGCCCACCCCGCCGCCGTAGGGTTCATCGTCCACTTTATGGTGTTTATCGGTGGTGAAATCCCTGGGGTTAATACAATTCACGGAAGCAATGCCCTTGGCTAAGGCTTTACCTAAAAGACCCGATTGCAAGGGTGAAGTAAAAAAATCGGGAAAGAGGGTAATTAAATCAATCTGCACGACTTCAAGGGATGGGATAAGAAAGGTTTAAGGAACTGCCCAGAATTAAAACGGCTAAAAATAGACAGCCAAGAAAGAATTGTTCTACCAGCCCCCTGGATTTCTTTCGATATCCCGCCATCCACTACCCCCAATAAAACGGTCAGTATCCTCCATCGAATTATTTAGCCATTCACGATTAGGGTTATATTGGCGATTGGAATTGTAGGAATTTTTTGCAGGCGGCCGATTGTTGTTGGTAACGTTTGGTTGCGGACTTGTTTGACGAGAAGAAGAACAATAGCTTGATGCCGCCTGGGTATTACCCGCGATCGCCGCTCCTATTATAGAAGCTAAACAAACCGCTTGATCTGTAGATAAGCCTGCATTTTTGGGGATAGTTTGTCTATCGTTTAAATTGATAGCGGCTGCATAACTATACTTATTTTTAACCCCGTCCCCTAGTTCATCCTTAATAATTTGAGCAGCACAGGTAACGATATGATTTTGTGCATCCTTCAGATATTCATTACATTCCCCATCGGCTGGCCCACCAAAAGCAAAATTTTTATTAGCCATAATAAAATATTTGACTTGATGCTGTGGATTTGTATAAAAGTTAATAAGAAATTCTTCGCCTTGGTTGGTTGTATAAAAACCGTAGGAAAATCCCTTTTTAATATTAATAAAACTCAGAAAACTCTCACTTGGCTCCACAATTAATCCAAGACATTTAGCCTGAGATTTAACAGAATTACTCCCATTTTGATATTCATTAACAATGCAGTTACTAAAGTCAGAGTAAGGCGTATTAACGGCTAAGTTACTGACGGGAGATTGAGCATGGGCCGGAATAGGAATAACCCAAAACAGTAGTAGGGGTTTTAAAAAACGGTAGTATTTCATCGGTTATTTAAGATATTGAAGAATAAGATGAATATCGTTGTTGATGTTTAATTGAATGACACGATTTAGCTTGTTTTATCCCCCGGAATTAATTCATCTAAAATGCTAAATTGCACATGATTCAACGCCAAAGAACCAATGGAAATCACTTGTTTATCCACCAATTTTCCCTGGCTCATTAACACTTCAAAAGGTGTATCCTTCGACATTTCTGCATGATACCAGGCCAATCCCATAAAAAAGCGTGTGGGATAGGGCCCACCTTCAATCACATCATCCGGATTCGATTCCATGGGCACCCACCCCCAACCCGGTAAATAAAATTCTAACCAAACATGATTAAAATCCGGTTCTAAGGGTAAATGACGGGTTAATGGTTGAGCGGGACATTTATAACGGCCAACGGTACGACAGGGAATTTCATTTAACCGAGCCAACGCTAACAAAACACCGACGTATTCACCACAGGAACCCACGCCTCGCCGTAGAGCCATATCCGGGGTATCAATATGGGGTTTAATCCCGTAGGAAAGCCGGTCATAGACATAATTCCGAATACTATACATTTTGCGGAGAATATTGGTTTCGCGGGCGATCGCCTCCTCAGCCGCCTGCAAAATAATCTCGGTATCCATACTTAAATTATCGTTATCTACCAGATAGCGTTCGGGAAAATCCGGGGGGATAGGGGGTAAATTTTCACAATCCTTGGGCGTAAGACGATATTTAATACTCCACACCTCCATCACCACTTTCCAACCAAACACAGCACGACTTTCAAAATTTAATTGATCAAAGCGAAAGACAGCAATGCGTTGACCTTCCTCCGTTTCAATTAACTCAGAAAAGGGTAAACCAATCGGCTCAATACTGCGAATTTTTTGCCGGGGAGTTTCCGCCGGTAACGCCATACGCCATTCCACTTCATTTAATTCAACGGGATCGAGGGGCGATAATTCTTCCGCGTAGGTCATCTCCACCAAAAACCCATTGGATAACGCATAACGGCGATCGCTGTTGTAGGAAATATACAGAGGATGAACAAACGTCCGCGCCCGATAATGGAGTTCATGGTTCGGGTCAGCGTTGGGATTATCCCGGATGTAGGGTTCCTGCTGAATATAGGCCACAAAAAGCGTTTCTTCAGCGGATTTTGGATTCTGACCAAACGCTAACCCCGTCGGATTTTCAAAGGGGGTTAACACACTAAAACGCACCTCTCCCGTCGCCCGGTCTAAACAATAAACCGTTTGCTCTAAACTATCGGTAACCCACAACTCCTCACCGCGTAACGTCAGATTCTCAAAACCAATCCCAGGGGCATAAAAACGGGTAATTAGCTTCTGAGTCGCCGTATTAAAGACTAAAATATCCCCCGATCGCTGACAGGTGGCATAGAGTGTCGTTCCCTCCAGGGCAATCCCCCCCAACGCATAATCCCAGCGCAGAAAAAACTCTGGGGCTTGATGCCCTCCCAGACGATAAGTATAAATACTCTGGCCCGCCGTAAACCACACCTGTTCACCCACCAAGGCCAAGCCCGTTGCCCCCACAAAATCCTGCCAATGGGCCGGGTTTAAAATCTCCGTATGGTTCGACAGGGGATCAATGCTCAGGAGATACCCATTTTTACTGTCAATCGCCAATAAACGCTGGTGGTCGGCAACCGTCTGAAAAATGAGGCCGTAGAGCGAAACCGCCGCGAGTGGACGGATGGTAGGACAAGACACAGAAGCGGTCATTAGCGTAAATTCCGGAAAACAAGGGCAAAATACCGATCAACCTCTCACCATAGCAAAGTTTCCCGGTCTGAGATTGCTCATCCTGAACGAACTTGTGGAAGATTACGGAAGATTACTATTTCCCTGGGATAGGGCCCCGTCTTCCCGGTTCAGAGGTGGAACGGTATAAAAACTGATAAAAATGTTGAACATCTTGATGATGGCTCGTGGTCGCTAGGCTGGCCAGGGCTTCTTGAAACGTTTTCCCCGACCGATACACTAACCGAAAGGCTTTTTTTAATTCCGTTAAATCTTCTGCGCTAATGCCCGATCGCTGTAAACCCACTAAATTCAGCGATCGCACCCTAGAGGGATTGCCTTCCACAATGGTATAGGGGGGAACATCCCGTTCAATGCGACTCATGCCGCCGACCATCGCCAAACGACCAATATGCACAAATTGGTGTACCCCTAACACCCCACTAATCCGCGCCTTCGACTCAATGTAAATATGACCCGCTAACGCCACCGAATTAGCAATAATCACCTCATCCTCAATCACACAATTATGGGCCACATGGGCATAGGCCATTAACAGATTATGGTTGCCCAACTGAGTCACCGCATTTTCTTCCGTTGCGCGGTTAATGGTGACGTATTCCCGAATTTGATTATAGTCGCCAATTTTGACCCAACTTTCGCCTCCCTTATACTTGAGATCCTGGGGTTCCGAGCCAATAATCGCCCCCGGAAAAATACGATTACCGATCCCGATACTGGTAGGCCCTTCAATCACCACATGGGAACCGATCGCCGTCTCTGCCCCAATCGTGACATTCTCACCGATCACAGCATAGGGGCCAACTTTCACCGTCGGATGAAGATTCGCCTGGGGGTGAACGATGGCAGTGGGATGAATCAGCGTAGTCAAAAAGGCATCTCCCGTGCGTTGGTAGGTGAGCATTCGGTTTTGGGGCTTAGCTTACAGGTATTAGGTAGGAGAGGGGCAGGGAAAGTTCCTGGGGAAATTTATGAAGCATTTTAACAGGCTCCGTCAGCAAGACCAGACAAAATCCCCATCAATCCCTAATCAATGAGAGAAAAGAGCATTTCCCCCTCACAGACTAACTGTCCATCTACTGTTGTCCGTCCCTGCATTTTAGCGATCCGTTGACGCTTGAAAGACAGTAACTCTAAGGCCATCACCAGTTGATCCCCCGGAATGACTGGCCGACGAAACCGAACCCCATCAATGCCTGCAAAAGCGAAAAACTTGCCCTTCATCCCCGGCAATTGGGTCAAAATCACGCCGCCGACCTGGGCCATGGATTCCACAATTAAGACCCCCGGCATAATCGGACGTTGGGGAATATGACCCGGAAAAAAGGGTTCATTAATGGTGACATTTTTTATCCCGACAGCGGCCTTGCCCGGCGTAAAGTCAATGATGCGATCCACCAACGCAAAGGGGTAACGGTGGGGCAGTAGCTCTTGGATCTCTGTAATGGTAAAGGTTTGGGGCGAGGCAGTTACGTCGGCGGTGGTCATAGGGGGAGGAATCCGTAGCAAAAAGAAGAAAAATCGTTGAGAATAGCGGTTAGGCGTGTCCCGTCCGGGGCGATCGCGCTCATCACTTGGGGACGCTCAAACGTTATCAGTTTAAAACGAGGGGGGATTTTTGCAAAA
>JAYKIP010000207.1:0-7039 GCA_035286205.1 Merismopediaceae cyanobacterium | reverse complement strand
GGTTAACGGTGATTCCCATTCCCCTCCATCCCGACAAACAGCGATCGCGGGGCTTTAATCAAGCGGAACTGATTGCCCAGGGTTTCTGTCAAATAACGGGGTTTTCGCTGAAATCCCAGGGATTAATTCGTGTCAAAGAGACCCAACCGCTTTTTACCATGACCCCGGAACAACGTCGTCAGCATATCCGCCAGGCGATCCAGGTCAATCCCCAAATTTCCCGTTTTTCGTCCCCCATTCTCTTGATCGACGATATTTATACGACCGGAGCCACTGCCAGGGAAGCCAAGCGGGCCCTAGAAGCCCAGGGTCATTCCCTCCTCGGCATAGCGGCGATCGCTTCTCCGGCAACTTAAGTCCCCCTAACGCAGAAAAACGCGCTACCATACTTTATCTGAAGATTGCTTACTTCTTGGTATTTACCTAATTTCACTGATTCATGAGGAGGAGACTATGCACCCTTTACTATCTAAACTGATGATTGCCGGCTGGACGGTGGCTTTGACCAGTATTCCCCTATCCCAGGCGATCGCGGAACCCCCTTCTCTCACCAAATTTCCCCAATCCACCTCGGTACCCAAAGCCACCACGAAAACTCCCCCAAAAACCGAGTCAGCCCCGGTAACGCCCTCTGCGGTTCCCTCTCAAGTTAGCAGTCCCGTTACCCCATCGAACGCGCCCCAAGCCCCGGCCCCCAGTACTGTCAGTAGCACAAGCCCTAACCCTAGCACAGTTCCCCCAACGACGACTCCCACCAATCCCGCTCAGGCGAAACCGGTTAACCCGGCCCCCTCTGCAAAACCCAATACCACCGCCGCGACCAGCGCCCCCAAGCCCCTAGCGACTCGTTTAGTCCTGGATATCAGCGATCGCAAAGTGTATGTCTATCAAGAAGAAACGGTGATTGCGTCTTTCCCCGTTGCGGTTGGTAAAAAAGGTTGGGAGACCCCCACCGGCAATTTTCAAGTGATTCAAAAAACCGAGAACCCCATCTGGGAAAATCCCTGGAACGGCAAAAAAGTCCCTGCCAGTTTAGAAGGGCCGATCGGGGTACGCTGGATTGGTTTTTGGACGGATGGCAAAAATACCATTGGTTTCCATGGCACTCCCCGCAAGCACGAGAAATTCCTGGGCCAAGCAGTTTCCCATGGCTGTGTGCGGATGCGTAACCCAGACGTTGTTGCCCTGTTTGAAATGGTACAACCCGGTACCCCGGTAATTGTGAAGCAATAATAACAAGATTTTTAGGGATCAAAAAATAACTTTTATAATCTAAGGTGAGGAGTCTCAATATCTGGGAAGGCCTCACCTTATTTCCTAGTCAGGGAGAAAGTTGACCATGTTCACAATTACACAAGCCCACTATACCAATGTTCAAATTGCCACCTGGCTTAGGGGTTTATTAACGATCGCCTGGGCCGATGGGGATTTTACCGAAACCGAACAGGCTTTTATTAACCAACTGATCCAGGACATGGGCTTTTCGGAGACGGATACGGTGTTATTTAAAACCATTACTCCCGATGAATTGGTGGAAGGGTTAGGCAAAGATAAAATGACCTCCGAAAATTTCCTCCGCACGGCTGTTCTGGTGGCGATCGCCGATGGTTTATATTCCCCGGTAGAATCGGCGTTATTGCATCAATTTAGTCAAGCGTTAGGGATTAAAGTCCAGGCGTTAGAGTCATTGGAACATACGATTTGCGATCCCCAGACCGGCGAAGGGGGCGATCCCCATCCCGACTTATTGCATCCGGTCAAAGATTGGTTAGATGGTATGGCTATTCATGATCCCCGTTTAGCCCATTTTGTCTGTAAATTAATTCCGCCCCAATGTCCTTTCGAGCGAGATATTACGCTGTTTGGCCATAAGTTAGTGCATATTCCCCCGCTTTGTAAGTTGAATCCTCTTTACGAGCAATTAGTTGGGTTGCGTTTTCGGGCTTTATCCTATCTTGCGGATGATTGTAAGGAAGATATTTCGGCCTATATTTAAACCCATTGATCAATGGCCATAAATAGTGTTCAGCAAAGTCAGTGATCAGGTTGATAGTGAACAATTTGATCTCTGACAATCTTGAAAAACTAAGGTTTTGAGGAGGCGATCGCCATTTTGTTAGGAGAGCTTTTGCAAAAATTTATTGATTAATTCATTTCATTCAGCTATTACATCTTCTTAAAATAATATGGATTCTTTAACGATTAAGTTTGATCCGATCATGCTATCCGATGAGCAGTTTTTTCAACTGTGTCAAAATAATCGGGATTTACGATTTGAGAGGACGTGCCAAGGAGATTTAATTATTATGCCCCCTACCGGCGGAGAAACCAGTAATCGCAATGTAGAAATTGCCTATCAATTACAGGCCTGGAGTCGCAGTAATCAGCTTGGTATTGCCTTTGATTCTTCGGGGGGGTTTAAGTTACCCAATGGTGCCGATAAGTCTCCGGATGCGGCTTGGATTCCCTTAGAAAAATGGAGGAGTTTAACGTTAAAACAGCAACAAGGTTTTCTACCCCTTTGTCCTGATTTTGTGCTTGAGTTACGCTCTAAAAGTGATGATTTAAAGATCTTACAGGAGAAGATGCGGGAGTATTTAGAGAATGGCACTCGTTTGGGTTGGTTGATTAACCGTCAAGATCGCCAAGTGGAGATTTATCGTCAGGGTCAAGTAGTAGAGGTTTTGGAGAACCCTAACAGTTTATCTGGGGAAAATATTTTACCTAATTTTGTTTTGGATTTGGGGCCAATTTGGTAAGTTTAAGGGGGCGATCGCTAATGGTATTTTCACTCGATTCTGCTATTAAGAAAAGACTCTCTATATCTGCTGAAGAATTATCTATTTTTTGTCAGAATTGGAAAATTAATGAGTTGGCGTTATTTGGTTCCGTTTTAAGATCTGATTTCCGCGATGATAGTGACATTGATGTACTTATATCCTTTGATGCTGACACGAGTTGGAGTTTATTAGACTGGGTGACGATGAGGGAGCAATTACAAGGTATTTTCTGTCGGGATGTTGATCTGGCAGATAAACAGGGTCTTAAAAATCCCTATCGTCGCTATGAAATTTTAAAGAGTTGTCAGGTGATTTATCTTTCCCTAGAGGATTATTTAAAAAGTGCCTTGCTTTAAAGTGTGGTTGAACGACAGCTTGAGATTTTAGGAGAAGCCGCAGGTCGTCTTTCCTCAGATTTTCGCTCTGCTCATTCCGATATTAATTGGCGTGGAATTATCGGTTTACGCAATATTTTGATTCACCGTTATGATGATATTCAACAGCAAGTTGTCTGGGAAGTCGTTATTTCAAATTTGACCCCATTGCAAACTCAATGAGAGAAATGTTTACCTCCAATTCCAGAAAATTAAAGTAGTGTAGAATGTATTAGAATGGCATAGATATAAATACTAGAAATTGATTAAACCTCGTCTAACTTGAAACCCGTAGTTTTTCTTCGTCAGATTCAAGGTGAGATTGTCACTTGTTGTCTGATTCCAACGCCGAGTATTTACACTTAGCATTTATTCCTCCCTGTTCTTTTTTACAATGCTCATTCTACTATCCAAAAACTCCACTTCCCATCGTTGACGAGGTATAGACGGAGTTTAAAAGACAGGGACTAAGCTGTTCATTATCTAAACTGAATACAGTCAAGGGGCTTAATCCCCTTGTTACAAAGTTTTCAGAAAAATCACTATGCAATTTAAATTCGCAACAGCTTAATCTACCGGTTGAGTTTTGTAGGCCGAGAAATTCCCCATTTTGGGTAAATAGGTGGGCCGGATGGTGGAAACCTGAGACCAGTTAGCAGTTTGCTTAACAGCGACGGCTCCGTTGTTAGAACCACAATTTTGGATTTTGCCCCAGGAACGCCCAAAGAGACTACCAATAAAGAGGCCATTCCCTGTTTTGCCTAGATCATAGTCGGGAGCCAAAATATAACCATAGGTGGTGGCATTCCCCCGGAGACACGCAATCCCATTGTCTTTATAACCATAGATATGGAGCTTGTCCGAGCAGGCCGCTTCACCGCCACTACAACTTACAGCGATGTCGTCTGTATTCGTGCTTTCGTAGGTTCCATCGGCTTTTGCACTGCCTCGTAAATCTAAGTCGCCATTGAGATAGATGACAACCCCGGTATTAGCTCCGCCGTTGGTGGTATCGGGATCGGCACTGGTACTAATTGTGAGGTTTTTGTTCCCTTTGAGGGCAATATTACGGACTTGATAGCGATACTTGCCATCGGAACTTTGAATATCCCCGGCTTTGGGTAGGGTCGTGGTATCTTGAATATCCCCTTGGTTATCCCCGACTCGATTCAGGACGTAGATCGGTTTGCTGGAGGGGGGGGAAACGGTGACGCTACGACCTTTATCATTATTAATGACATAGTAGTAAGCGTCTGATTGCTCTGTTACGGGGGCATCAGTGACTGAAGTTCCGTTCAGGGTTACATCGCCAATGGATTGGACATTCGTGGCGATCGCCGGTGTGGGTTGGAAAGGTAAGCTAGGAAATAGCTCATCGGTTTTGGTGGCGACGGTGCCGGGGGATTGGACGCGATTGGTTTGTACGGCCGAAACGTAGCTATCGCTTAACGCACTATTACAATTCGTGAAATAGACATTGGCCTGAAATTTTGCCCCGTTACTACCTAGGGTTGTAGAAGATGTTTCGTAGGTGGTTCCATCATTGACCCCACCTTTTTTCAGCCATAGTCCGGGAACAACGCCGGCCCCCGCCCCAGGATTGGTCACAGTTACAGGAATATCCACTGCTAAACGGGTTGTACCTTGACTGCCGCCACTGCCGGTTTTGCCGTCAATTCTCAAAATCCCGGTATTGCCGGAGTAGGCATAATCCACTAAGCGGAATTGTCCTTTGCTCGGATCATTAGGGTCAATATTGCTGAACACATTAGCGGTTCCATTGGAGGCTAAGGTGTAGAACTGAGCCAGATTTTGTTTCAGCAGGGTTTCTTTGTTGGTAACGTCACTGCTATCACAGGCTTGAGCCTTGGCTAAAGTGGTCAGGGAGTTCGCTAATTCAGGATCGTTAACATTGGTAACGACTCCACCACTCACGGTCATGGCACTCCAAACACTACTAGGACGGGTGACAATAAACCGGTTGGTATTCATCAGGTTTTGTAATCGAGAAATCCCGGTTTCCGCAGAAGCCATACTCGCGGCCTTCGCTTTTTGGGAAACGACGTTGGTTTGATCCCCCTGGGCGCGGATTAAAATGGTGGCTCCCGCAATCAAAACGACTAACCCTAACAGGATCGCGGCGGGTAAAACGAAGCCCCGGCTTGGCGATCGCCCTAATTTACCCAGCAATTCTAATTTAAAACGAATACTCATAGCGGCCCCTACTTTATTTAATGAATTACCATAATCGAGCGTTATTGTCTGAATAACAGGATTCATATCTTTAGGATAGGGGTTATTGTCACCAAGGGCGGTGATCTGGATCACTCAGGGAAGATGGCTTGACCTAGGAATTTGCTCCAGGACTGACCCCATTAGGGATTCCCTGAATTGAGGAAATTTTAGGGGTTCAATAATTCCGTAGAATGACGGATAATGCAGAAAAGTAATCAACCAAATTCTCCGTAAATGTAAGGATTCTGCCGGGAGTTTTATGAAGATTATTTCCTGACTTAATGACAGGGAAGATAACACCTAAGATAATAGAGAATAAGGCTCTAGATCGCCTACCTCGTGATGAGTTGCACCGCTATGAATCCTATTTTTTTTAACAAATGGATACGACATTCCCGTTGTCTTCCTAAACGGCCGGCAACTAATTCCGGGTTTGTGGTTCCCGTTGTGATTATGGTGGGTCTCGTCCTGTTGGTGATTGGGGCCGCTATTCTGGCCCGTTCCCAGCGCGATCAACAAAATAGTCAGTCTCAAACCGTGACCGCCGCCGGGTTAAGTATCGCCGAAGCCGGGGCTACTCGCATTCAGGATTTACTGAATCGTTATCGTTACCTGGCGTTATTTCCCGATTGTGTGGCCCGCAATAGCGATGGTCAATGCGCTGATCCCACCGTTACCACCTCACCGAAACCCCAAAGTTGGGCGAATGTTTCCCAGGTAAATATCCTGGGAATGTGCAATACCACCACCTCCACCACAGAAGTCACGGCGATCGCCACCAATCAGAACTGGATACCCGTCAATAGCAGTAACCCGAATCAGGGAGAATATCGCCTCATTCGCTATCAGTTCGGGCCGACCATTGGACAGGGGCCAGGAACGGGCATTTTAACCGTAGAAGGGCGAGTGAATGGTAGTCAGTCCGGCAACCAGGGCGGCACGCAATTACAGTTAACCATTCCCATTGAATCCCAGGTCTTGACCCAGGGAGTCCCCGGTGTGTGGATTACCTTAGGAGGAACCGGCAATAATACGATCCAGGGCGATGTGTTATTGGGAGATTGCAATACGGCTCCCACCAGTATTTCCGTCACTGGCACCGATCCTTTAACCGGGAAACCCTACTCGGCCAAATATACCAGTATGGTGTTCCCCCCCTTGCCGCCCCAGCCTTCTCCTCCCCCCAATACCCTCACCGATCCTGCCGGAATGATCACCCTACCGAGGTCAGGAGATGTGTTTACCAGCAGTAAAACCGTCACCTTAAGCAATGGGAAAACCAAAACCATTGAGGGCTATGAATATCTGGTCAACACAATTGACTTTAAGAGTGGCACGAACTTTATCACGATTACCCCAGGGCAAAAAGTGATTTTTTACCTTCAGGGCGACATTAACGTTAATGCTAATAGTGATATTGTGCATACTTGCACCGGCAATAGCAGTTGCAAACCGACGGATTTTCAGATCTTTGGCTATGGTCAGGCCACCACGACTCCCCCGAAACGTCCTGAGATTTGTCTGTCGGGGAATAATATGCTAGAAGCCTTTGTTCACGCCCCGGAATATACCGTTGGCATTGGGGGAACGGGCGGTGGTGCTGGGGGCATTAAGGGGACAATCTGGGCCTATAACTGGTCAAATAGTGGC
>JAYKIP010000206.1:0-7516 GCA_035286205.1 Merismopediaceae cyanobacterium | reverse complement strand
CGCTCACTTAACACCGGGATAAACAGCGTCACCCCTAATTCCGTACAGGGTCGAATAATCTCTTCAAAACCATTGCCTTTGGGTAAGGCCACCATTAACGCCACCGTTAGGGGTAATTCCGTCCTTTCCTGGAGGCTCTCCTCTAACCAGAGTTGCTGACCTTGTAAACGACCCCGCCAACTCTGCCCTTGACCGTCCATGGCCACCAGGCGATCGCCGTCCTGAAGACGCAAAACCCGTTTCACATAATGAATCTGCTCCGGGGTGAGATCAACCTGACTGTGGGAGGGAGGAGCAATCACCAAACGATAAACCATCTTGAACCTTGCCTCTGGGAACCTTTTTTGGTAGCGTACTAAAGATAAAACCCTTAATATTTCCCACCACTCCATCCCGTCTGTGGCCTCTGGGGGTGCTGGATTTAAGACCGATTAGGAGAAACCGAACAATGTCTATCGTATTTCAAATCGCTTTAGCGGCCCTGGTATTCTTTTCCTTTGTGATGGTGGTCGGCGTGCCGGTTGCCTATGCTTCTCCCCAGAACTGGGATCAATCTAAACCGTTACTCTATCTGGGATCGGGGATTTGGATTGTGTTGGTGTTAGTAGTGGCTGTTTTAAATTTCCTGGTTGTTTAAGGGGGCCGGGGTTGGGAATGGCTTCTCTGTTTTCCATCCCCCCTCGATCTTTAATTTAATTTTTTCACACATTCTATTATGGCTGTTTTTGAGGGTAGCTTTGCCCAGGCGGATACTCCCTATCGGTTGGCGATTATTATTGCCCGTTTTAATGATTTAGTCACCGATAAGTTGCTCTCCGCTTGTCAGGATTGTTTAAAACGCCATGGCGTGGATGTGGAGCCGACGGGTTCCCAGGTGGATTATGTCTGGGTACCGGGTAGCTTTGAGGTACCCCTGGTGGCTCGTCAGTTAGCCATGACCCAGCGTTACGATGCCATTATTTGCCTAGGGGCCGTGATTCGCGGTCAAACCCCCCATTTTGATTATGTTTCGGGGGAAGCGGCTAAAGGCATCGCGGCGATCGCCCAACAAACCGGAGTACCGGTGATTTTTGGTATCCTCACCACCGATACCCTACAGCAGGCCCTCGAACGGGCGGGTATCAAGAGTAATCACGGTTGGCACTATGCGCTGAATGCTTTGGAAATGGCCAGTTTAATGCGTCAGTTACGCCCCGCTTTACAGGGTTAGTCAATATCAATACTGATACTTAAGCCATCTTAAGAAGGTAGGGCATCTTTTAAGGCGGTGCGGGCGGCCAAATTATTGCGGGTAGAGAGTAAAATTTCGGCTTCCCGTTGCAAACGTTGGGCGGTATCTTGCAGTTCTAAAAGGCTTTGTTGTTCCCCTGTCACGCCATAGAGATTACTGGCGACCCAATAGGATAATTCGAGGGGTAATACCGGCACGTCATCGGGTAATTCCAATTTTTGATCCGTTAATTTGGCAGACAATCTCACAACATCGGTTAGGAGGCGATCGACCTCTTTCGCCAGGGGTCGTAAATCTTGCTGGGTTGGTTCATCTTCAATCCACTGTACTAAGCCGATATAGTAGGGCTTTTCTCGGACAATTTCCAGTAACTGAAAGCGTTGTTGCCCCAAGGTTAACATTTTCATGCGATCATCCGGTAGGCGTTGATAGCGGATAATTTCGGCACAACAGCCCACGGTGGCAATCCCTCCACTACTGGGATCAACCATCAATACCCCAAACCGTTGGTCTCCTTCTAACACCGTATTCATCATTAGACGATAACGGAACTCAAAAATATGAAGGGGTAGGGGGCGACCTGGAAAGAGAACCACTTCAGGCAAGGGAAAAAGCGGGAGTTCCCGAATCGCGAGGGAAGAAACCATGGTACAGGCGAGAAATGTTAAGTTATGTATCTCTCACTATAGCGAAGTTGGGGAACGGATGCAGAGCCGGGGAACCGGTCGGGGATGGGGAAGTCTGACGGAGGCGGTAAGTCTTTGGGGAGAGGATGCGTTGAGACAACATTAACCGTAAGATTGTAAAGATAAAGCTCATGGGTTTTTGTCGGGATGGTTTTATGAAAGCATTATTGACCATTATTTTGGCGGGTTTAATTTTTTGCTTCCAGGGGGCGATCGCCCCGGCGGCCTGGGCCAACACGGAAATCCCGTTAACGAAGATTGCCTATCAGGATTGCCCGGCGGACATTGCCGAAGGGAGTGTGTTAAGTGGATCTAATGAACCGGCTAACTGTTTTTTGGTAACCGGTATCGCCACCAATAAAACCGGCAAGACTGTCTATGATGCCGATGTGTTTGGGCGAATTTATGATGCGAACGGTGAACCGGCCATGCAAAATCGTACCCGTCTGGGAGCCATTGCCGAAATTCCCCCAGGGGTCAGTGAATTTGCCATTCGTATTAGTGTTCCCGCCAATCAGCCGACACCGCTCCAGTTAGAACAATTCCGGGCGCGGGGATTTACCGGCAAAGTTCGTCAATTTTAGGGGTTATTTTTCCATGAATCCCGACCATCTCCAACGTCTATTAACGGCGATCGCCGAGGGGCAAATTACCCCGGATCAAGCCTTAGACAAAATCAAACATTTCAGTTTTGAAGCCGTCGAAGATTTTGCGAAAGTTGACCACCATCGTCATCTGCGAACCGGGTTTCCGGAGGTGATTTGGGGGCCCGGCAAGACCCCGGAGCAAATTGTGGCGATTTTTCAGACTTTGGCTCCCCATCATTCGGTCGTCATGGCCACCCGCATAGAAGCTGCGATCGCCGAAGAATTAATGTTAGCGATTCCCCATTTAAGTTACTATCCCACCGCCCGCATCTGTGCCTTAATCCAAACCGAAATATCTGTCAAATATCCAGGGCTGATCAGTGTTTTAACCGCCGGTACTGCGGATCTGCCGGTTGCCGAAGAAGCCGCCATTACTGCCACACTTTGCGGGTTTCAAGTCCAGCGTCTCTGGGATGTGGGCGTGGCCGGTATTCATCGTTTACTCAGTCACCGGCAGGCGATCGCCTCCGCAGATGTGTTAATTGTCGTGGCGGGAATGGAAGGGGCCTTACCCAGTGTGGTGGCTGGCCTAGTGGAATGCCCGGTCATTGGGGTTCCCACCAGTATCGGCTACGGTACGAGTTTTGGCGGGATTGCCCCTTTATTAACGATGTTAAATTCCTGTGCCGTCGGAGTCAGTGTTGTGAATATTGATAATGGCTTTGGAGCGGCGATGGCGGCGGGTCAAATTCTTAGGACGGCCCACCGGCTTCAATTAAAATCGGCTTAGGGATATTGATTAAATTCCTAAAGAAACGTTGCTTGACCACTTCTTAAACCCCGTCTAACTCGAAATCCATAGTTTTCTGATTGCCCAAGGCGATCCCCCTAAAATCCCCCTTCAAAAGGGGGACTTGTCCCTGAAATGTATCTAAAAAAATTATAGTTCCCAAAATGGACGAGGTTTAACTTTAGGCAGACGTAACAACACCCAGCACTTACTTCCGGGAACCATTTCCTAACGTCTCTTACCACTTATACGGAGCCACTAATTCGGGATAATTAGCCTTTACTCCCTAGCTCTCTACGGTTGGAAATGATTGGGTTTCAGTCTGGGCGTTGTTAGTTTTGAGACAGACTTGACAATAAACAGCGAGATTTTACCTCTCTTTTAAACTAGGTTTTAACTTAACGGGACTGGCTGTTTTACTTGCCGCGAAGCTCGATTGCTTCATATTTATAATTTACAAAGTTATCGGGAATTTGACAAGATCTAATCTGCTTTTTTTATAGAAGTTCATATTCAGAAAGCCGACTACTTACGAAAAAGTAAAGTTCTGTAAATCCTTATCTCGGCGATCGCCTTTTATCGCCTTTTTTGCCCAGTTTCCAAGGATTGCCAATCCTGGGGATCATTACAGTTAAACAGCAGTTGCGTATCGGCAAGGGTTAACTCTGCCACCTCGATCTGGTTGAGCCAGCCCTGAAATCCTTGTCCGCCTTGGGCGATAAAGCTCTGGAGCGTCTCTAAACTGCTAACCCGATAAAAACCACAAAGGGGTTCCCAGCCCTGAGTTCCTCGGCTGATATAGGCTAAGGTCTGGGGAGAAACCTGGGTAAGTTGCTGATAACTGCTGTGTAAAAAATTGGCCGTTAAACGGGGTAGGTCACAGGCTAATAATAAAACCCAATCGGTGGATAAATGGGGTAAAACCTGGGCAAAGGCCCAGAGCGGGCCGGGAGAGGTTAAACAACCGTCGGGCCAGACTTCCGGGAAAAGAATACAGCCGGGAGGAAGATGGGCTTGGTAGCGATCGCCCCAGGGGGTCACCACATAAACAGGACAGGCTAAGGTCAAAGCCAGATGACAGGTGCGTGTTAACAAAGTCGTTCCCTGATAGGTTAATAGGGCTTTATCTTGACCCATGCGAGAACTTTGTCCCCCCGCCAGAATGATTGTTGTTAAGCTTTCTTTCATGGTTTTTATCCCAATCCCTGAAATTGCGCCATGAAACGCCGGTCAATCCAGTCTTTCCCGATCCAAAATAGAGGACTTTGGGCAATCCAATCCTGTCCAGAATGGCTTTCGGTGGCAGAACTCCAAAGGGCGATCGCTGATCGGTCTCCTGTGCCGATTAAGCTCAGATAACGATTTTGGGGAAGATAGGGTTGTAAAGGTTGACCTTGTAGGAGTCTTTGGAGATTGTGCCAGAGCGGTTTTCCCTGACGTACCGCAAAAACACCGGCTTTCGGTCGAGGATGATGAATTTGACTGGCAATGTCCCCAGTGGCAAAAATATTGGGGTGGGACGGCGATCGCAGGGTATCATCTACGCAGATAAAGCCCCGGTTATCGGTGGCTAGGCCAGAGGTTTGAATCCAGGGGGCCGGGCTGGCCTGGGTAGTACCAATTATCAAATGGGTTGTGAAGGGCGGGAGTGTGGTGGTGGTGACTTGGTAAGTATCGGGAGCTAGGGCTTGAATTTGCTGAATATCTGTATGATATTGACACTGAATCCCCCGTTTTTGTAGAATTTGGTCAAAATATTGACTGATTGGGGGGGGGTAGCCATTCAGTAAACGCTCATGACGATGAATTAACACAACCTGAACGAGACCGGGATTTTGATTTCTGGCTTGAAAGTCGCGTTGTAAGCGGGCTTGGCAATTTAAGGCTAGTTCGATGCCCCCCAGACCGCCCCCCATAAGGGTCAAGTGAACCGGTGGAGCAATGCGATCCAAAGACTGACAGAAGTTCTCCCAGGCGGTTAATAAGCCAGGAACGGGTTTAGCGGGAATAATGTATTCGGCTCCGGGGATAGCAGGTAACTGAGGGGTACTACCAATATCAATAGATAAATAATCAAAGGTCAGGGGCCCTGATCGCTCGCCGATAACGGTGTGGCTGGGAGCATCCAGGGCGATCGCCTTATCTAGGACGAAATGGGCTTGGGCAAAATGAGCCAGGGAAATTAAATCAATATGAGTGTCATCCAGACCATAAAAACCCGCCAGATAACCTGGTAACATTCCTGAATAGGGAGCCTGCACCACGTCCGAGATTAAGGTTAATTCCACGCCTTTTAAGGGCTTTTTTCCCCAATACCTTAAAAAAATGGCATGGCTGTGGCCTCCCCCGACTAATCCCAATCGGGTCACACGCTCAGACATTTTGCTTCCTTTGAAGAGGGTTTTCCGCTATTTTCCATGACTGATCATTCCTTGACTGAAACGTTGAATCCGTCCTATACGGTTGACCAGGCGATCGCCAATATCCAACAGACGGAAGATACCAGTGCGCGGTACTATGCGGCTTGGTGGTTAGGCCGATTTCGGGTGACGGAACCGGTGGCGATTCAGGCCCTGGTCACGGCTTTGGAAGATACCAGCGATCGCTCCCCGGATGGAGGTTATCCCCTGCGAAGAAATGCGGCCAAAGCCCTAGGGAAATTAGGCGATTTGTCGGTGGTACCGGCCCTATTACAGGCGTTAACCTGTGAAGATTATTATGTCAGAGAAGCGGTGATTTATGCCCTAGGGGAATTAAAAGCAACCCAGGCCATTGAGACCCTCAGTAATTTTTTAGCAGGGGGCATTGAGGCGGCCCAAAAAGTTCCCGATAAACCCCATTTAGTCCAACCCTACGAGGCGATTTTGGAAACGTTGGGGAGTTTAAGGGCTGTCCAGACGATGGACTTGATTAAACCCTTTTTGGATCATGCTTCGGCTAAGGTGCAATACGCGGCGGCTCGCGCTCTCTATCAGTTAACCCAGGAACCCCAATACGGCGATCGCTTAATTACGGCCCTCCAAGGCAAAGAGTTACAACTCCGACGGTCGGCCATGATGGATTTAGGGGCAACCGGCTATTTACCCGGTGCAGAGGCGATCGCCACAACTTTTGCGGAAAATAGTTTAAAGTTAATTGCCTTAAAAAATCTGTGGGAAAATTATCGGTCTAACCAGCAAGAAACCGATGAATTATCGCCTGCCAGTCTGGAAATTATGACCCTGATGGATCAGCTTCTTTAAAGCATTATTCCTGGCTCAAGATAGCGAGCTTCCAACTCACCGATGGTCAACTCTCGCCTTTTTTCTTGCTTTAACGAGAGAAGAGAGTAAAAGGGTAAGATCTAAACGATGGATTTGAATTTAGACGCGGTATGGCTGAAAACGTTAGAATCTTAGCATAGAGAGAATGAATAATTAATCAAAATAAAAACAATGCAAAGCAGGGGGCTAATTTTAATCAGGCTTAAAACTCAGGTCGGCATGGAATCTTTCTAGGCTGTGACAAGGATTGGGGAATCATCGGATCGGCAACGGTTAACGGAAATTAAACGGAAATGAAAAAGCAGTCTTTATCTCCCCTTTCAAACTCAACAAAAATGTTGGACTATAATAAAGCCCAATTCTGTGATTACTTAACCAAAGCCCATGATGAATAACTTGAAGTCCCTAACACTTTGTGCCAGTTCTATCCTAACCCTATTGGTTGTAGCCAATACTGCCTCAGCAACCCCCTTAACCCCTAACCCCCGCTCCTGTGATCCCCAACCTCCGAATCTCCAATCTCTACGTCCCCATAACCTCAGCCGGGGTCTATTGGTAGCGGCGGCGGATGATTCCTGGGTGAATTTTACAGCCGCAGAAAGTGATGCGGCGGTGAGTCTCTTTGGCTGTGACTGTCCTTCCTGTTTACAGGCTTTACAACATTTACGCACGCAACCGGCTGCTTCGGCAGGGCAAGGTCATTGCTGGGCCAATCTCCGGCAGGAAAATACGCCCCAACAAATTCAACAAGTTTTACAGTCCTTAGAGGAAAATCCTTAATCTTTAGATAAGACAGAGCAAGGCATCTATACGGCACGGATTCACCAGCCTCTCTGTCTCCTCGAAAAAAGTTATCGCAAATAGGCTAACGTTACGCCGCTTCCCCCTTCGGCTTGACTGGCTAATTCAAAACGTTTGACTAGGGGATGATCTTGAAGAAATTCGTGTACGCCCTGGCG
>JAYKIP010000205.1:0-3730 GCA_035286205.1 Merismopediaceae cyanobacterium | reverse complement strand
AAAGGCGATCGCCACGTTTCTAACAAAAACTCAGGCCAACTTCCTAGCCTGAGCCTTAACGTTAATTCAGATTGAGGATGGAAATTTCAGCCCTAAATCACCGTCCCATCAGGAATCGTTGCATTCTTAATCACGACCACAATGCCACTACGGATATAGAAACCAAACTCCTCACGGTTGGCCTCCTCAATGCCTTCCTTATTGACAATCATGACATTTTTGCCAATCCGGGCATTCTTATCAATAATGGCCCGCCGAATGGTGGAACCCGACCCAATGCCCATCGAAATTTTGCCCGATTCTTCATTGGACTCCCGTTCCGGACGCGACTCGTAGAAATCCAGACCCATTAACAAGCTATCTTCCACCACACAATTGGACTCGATGCGGGTTCTGACCCCCACCACCGAATGATGCACTCGGCAATCCTTGAGGATACACCCCTCACCAATCATAGATTCCGTGATCCGGCAATTCCACATCTTGGTCGGTGGCAAATAACGCCCCCTGGTATAGATCGGCGATCGCTCATCATAGAAACTAAAGGGCGGATAGGGCTGTTGGGTGAGGGCCAAATTAGCCTCATAAAAAGCCTCAATTGTTCCAATATCTTCCCAATACCCATCAAACAGATAAGCCTGAAGATTATGCTCCCCCGCAGAAGCCGGGATAATCTCCTTGCCAAAATCCGTCGCGCTCGGATAAGCATTCAACAGATTGGTTAACGCCTCTTTTTTAAACACATAGATGCCCATCGAAGCAATGTAGGGATTTTCCTCCGCCTTGGCCGGGCTTAACCCCAACAACGTGGTATCCACCTGCATCGCCTTGAGAGCCTCTCCCTGGGGTTTCTCCGAAAAATCAATCACCCGGCCCCCCCGGTCAATTTTCATCAAACCTAATTCCGGAGCCTTCTTCTCATCTACCCCAATCACCGAAAGGGTAATATCCGCATTGGTTTCCCGGTGGTGTCGCACAAACTTACTGTAGTCCATACGATAGAGGTGATCCCCCGATAAAATCAGGTACTCATCCACATCCCATTCCTGAAACAACCAGAGATATTGCCGCACCGCATCGGCTGTCCCCTGGAACCATTGGGGATTATCAGTCGTTTGTTGAGCCGCTAAAACCTCCACAAAACCTTCCTGAAAAGCCGAAAAATTGTAGGTACGCGCCAAATGGCGATTTAAAGACGCAGAATTAAATTGAGTTAAAACGTAGATCTTGACAATTTCAGAATTAATACAATTACTAACGGGGATGTCAATGAGCCGATATTTGCCTGCCAGGGGAACCGCAGGTTTAGCTCTCAGTTTCGTCAAAGGATAAAGACGAGTACCTGCACCGCCGCCGAGAATGATGGCTAAAACACGTTTCACAAAAAGACCTCTTAACTGCCTATACACCTTTGAAGTCAAGTGTAGGACTGTAGGGGACATCTGCAAAGTCAAAGGCACGGTCAAAATTCAGGGAAAGCGGGACAGGGGGAAAGTTGCCTGGAAACAAATCGTTAGCCCCAATGGTCAAACAAACGGGTCGCTCAAACCCTTCCAAAATGGCTATTTTCTGAGGTTTTATGGGTCGTCTGCCAGTTCTCTCCCTCTTTCCTCTGCTCTGGGGTGTGGCCCCAGGGGTCATGGCTCAACCGGTTTTACTGCCCAATTGTGTGGCCTTGGCTCCTACGTCCTTAGCTCAGGCCGTGGAAACGGTTCCCTTTGGCAGTGGGGGTCAAAATGGTCAGGCAGGAGGCACGGGAAAAAATGGCACGAACGCCGATAATTTAACGATTTTTGCGGATGGTTCTCCCCTAACCCTCAACCTGGCGGGACGAGATGGGGAAAATGGGCAAAAGGGCGGGGATGCGACGGCTCCCAATTGTGTCAATCAACCCCTCAACGCGACGACCAATTTACAGGCACCGGATGGGGCCAATGGCGGTAATGGCGGCAATGGTGGGGATGGCGGTAACGGGGGATCTCTAACGGTTTATGCGACAAATCCGGCGGTTTTAAGTAAGGTTTTTGTGAGTGCGGCGGGCGGTAAAGGGGGTCAAGCCGGGGCCGGGGGATTAGGCAGTCAGGGCTGTAATTGTGCCAAACCCTATTGGACAGTGGAAACCTGTTCGGGGAGTCCGGGGGATAGTAACTATCGCTGTAGCACCCAGGAGTTTCGCTGTACCAATGGCCGGAGTGGGGTGAGTGGCAATGCCGGGTTGCCGGGCCGTGAGGGAGTGGCCGGTCGTTTGACCTGGATTAACCTGAATAAACCCCTAGAGTCGGATAAACCTTCAATCGCCTTACCGATGACCACGCTCAAGGATAAGGGTTATACGCTGTCTAAAAATCGTTGGGAAACGCGCCAAGGAGCCAGGGCGTTATTGGCTCCGGGGTCAGTGATTGATGATGAATATTTGGCTTTAGTGGAGCGAGTGGAACGGTCATTTTTATTAATTTGGAACGCCCCTCAAAATTTTAGTGATTTTGCAGATCGGGTAGTGACTTTAACCTTGAATGAGCAACAGGATATTCAAGTCAAAATGCCGGAGGATATTTGGTTGGAGGGAACCACGCAAAAACGTAATGAGGTGACGGAGTTTGTGGTTTATAATGCGATTCCAGCTTCCTCGGCAACGCGCTTACGGGAGACGGCTTTAAGTGGCAGTGGTCAAGATTTAAGACTCTTTTTGATAGATGATGCGAATCAATCGAATCTAATTGCGACTAAATTTAATCTCAAATATAGTATTACCCAATCCGATCCCCGTTTTCGTCCTCCCAGTGATTATTCCACCAAGTTTTCGGGAGAAGTGCCGGACACTTTAGTAACTCGTAATGGCGATCGCTTTGTGTTAAATATTGGCCAACTGCCTATTCCTCCCGAATTTTTAAAACCGGGCTTAGGAGTCCAAATTGAGTTAGTGGCTACTCGGACATTTTCCGGTTATCAAGCGACCCAAAAACTGTGGATCACCGATATAATTTCTCCTTCTCGCGCTTTACCGACGGGTACGATGCCCCCTAGTCCCCCGGTAGTTCCCGATAACCTGACCCCTGTGATGCCCAATCCTACAGTACGTCCGGCTGGGGTTCCCCTACCCAATACGCCGACGGTTCCCCGCTCTGGTTTTCCGGCGATTCCTTTACCCAATCAACGGTAAGGATTCCTTTCGGTTGGGAATAGAAAGGGATGGGTTGCATCTTTCCTGTTCTGTTTTTAGGGTAACGGATTGGCCGTCATAGGCGATCGCCCTTTGTTGAACTCCCTAAAAGACTCGTGATCAAACTTTGCCGAGGTTAACCAATCACAACAAGCTCAATATTCCTCGGATTCAGATTCTCATCACTGTTCTATTGTTATACAGCGAATTTAGGTTCAGTCTGGTAAGTCTTCCAAGGAGAAAGGCTTATTCCACAAGTTCTTTATATATTGAATTAGCGAATAATTCACTGCAATGATCAAAGGCGCAAATATATGGGTTCTGATTTAAGGTGATTTTCTGGCGACCGTAGTTGCTTTTGTGATTTGAATAGGCTGGTTAATTTTTGGTATTATTGATTATATAGGGCATCTCGAAAAATCGAAAGATTTTATAAAAACAGAGTGGGAGTGGGCAAAGAGGCTTTAACTTAGAGAGAAGAGTCATGATAAGGGGGCGAAAATGGTCAAAAAACAAGGAAGAATCAAAAAACGCCAGTCAAGGCTAGAAGAGAGGAAAGACAAGTTACAA
>JAYKIP010000204.1:0-4832 GCA_035286205.1 Merismopediaceae cyanobacterium | reverse complement strand
GAGATTGAAAAACGCACCGTTTTAGTCCTCATTCCCAAACCCATTAGCCGCACAGAATTTTTAGTCGGTAAACATCTTGGACTGTTGGCCGTCTTAACCGTGATGATCGCAACCATGACCGCGATTTATTTTATGTTATTGCTCTGGGGCAAAATTGCGGCTCCCTGGTTTAGTCTGCTGATGACCCAACTATTTCTCCTACTGGAATTAGGGGTGATGACGGCAGTGGCCATTGTCTTTGGGGTGTTTACCAGTTCTATTTTAGCGACTCTGTTCAGTTTTGGCATTTATTTCATGGGACACCTCAGCAAAGATTTATTAAAACTAGGGGAAATCACCAAGAATCCCAATATTGAACAGTTGACGCGATCGCTGTATTTGGTGTTACCAGATTTAGAAAAATTTAATTTAAAAAATGAAGCGGTTTATGGCATTTTGCCCCAGAGTTCAGAGCTATGGATGAGTTTTTTGTACGGCATTTTATACATCGTTTTTCTATTAACCCTAGCGAATCTAATTTTTGCCCGTCGTCAATTCTAAACGGCTGAATTGCTCCCTGGGTTAAGCCAACGCTGAGACAGACCAGCCCTTATTCTGAGCGATAGCCTGGGGAGCGGAACCACCCTTTTTTAGTGAAAACATAAATTTGGATGATAGTAATGGTAATCATAACCCCCAAACAAATAAAATAGCCCCAATACCAGTTTAATTCCGGCATATTATAGGGGGATTTCTCGGTGTTAAAATTCATCCCATAAACTCCAGCAATAAAGGTCAAGGGAATAAAAATGGTAGAAATAATCGTCAAAACTTTCATAATTTCATTCATTTTATTGCTCATGCCGGACAAATAGACATCCATTAAACTAGAGCCTAATTCTCGATAGGTTTCAATCACGTCAATGATCTGAATGGTGTGATCGTAACAATCTCGATAAAAGTTAACCACCTGGGGCGTAACTAACGGATGACCATCCCGAATCAAGGTGTTAAAAATTTCCCGTTGGGGCCAAATTACCCGGCGTAGGGCTAATAATTCGCGGCGGACGGTATAAATCTGGTTTAAGGTTTTTTCGTTGGGATAACTGAGGGCCCATTCTTCTAACGCTTCTAGGCGATCGCCGTAGGTTTCGATCACCGGAAAAAAGTTATCAATAATTGCATCTAACAGGGCATAACAGAGATAACTGGCATCTAATTGACGAATCATACCAATACTTTGTTGGAGACGTTGCCGCACCGGATCAAAGGGGTCACGGGTGGGTTCTTCTTGAAAGGTTAAAACAAAATTTTTGCCGAGAATAAAACTAATTTGTTCATTCCAAAAACCGCCCTGGGGACGCACCATCACCATCTGGGAAACAATTAATAAAAATTCCCCGTAGTATTCAATTTTAGGGCGTTGGGGAACATTCACAATATCTTCTAATAATAGCGGCGGTAAATTCACCCAATCCGCCATTTCCCGCAGGACAGATTCGGTTCCTAATCCCTGCACATCTATCCAGGAAACCGTCGTTGGATCTTGGGTACAGGCAAAACATTCCTGGGGGGCTACTCCGACCGCTCTCTGAAAATGTTGTGAATTATAATTCATAAAAGTAATGTGGGTGGGATAGGCATCCTCCGCAATATTTAACGTTCCTGGCGCACTCCCTGGCGCATGGAAAAAATAATCAAATAAGTCCTGCTCTTCTTGCCCTAGATTCGGCGATCGCGGCGAGGTAGAAGGAACGGAAGGGGAAGCAACATTCATGCCAGAAAGCCCACGATAGCATTTTTCCTAGCATAGAGCCATCGAGTCCAGAAACCGATTTTATTTATACTCGCTTAAGAAATGCTCTTAAGAAACGGCTGGTAGGCGATGACCATTGCGTTCCGAGGATTTTTCCGTTGCAGTGGGGGCAGTCTCTTCCTCCATCATCTCCGGGTTAAAGCGATAACCCACATTCCGCACGGTCTGGATCAAACTAGGTTGTCGGGGGTCAGTTTCGATCTTTTTCCGCAAGGACAAAATATGGGTGTCAATGGTGCGGGGATTATCAATAGCTTCTGGCCAGGCCCGGCGCAATAGTTCGGTACGACTCAGAGCGGCTCCCTCGGCCTGGGTTAAAACGTAGAGTAGGCTAAATTCCTGGGGGGTTAAGTCAATTAAATGACCCTGATAATGCACTCTTCTTTGTACTAAATCAATTTTCAGGTCACCGTATTCAAACTGAAGTGGAGCGGCGTTGGCCCTGACCCGACGGATCAAACACTCAACCCGGGCCATAAACTCTTGCATCCCAAAGGGTTTACTCAAATAATCATCGGCTCCAGCCCTTAACCCTTGCACAATATCCTTTTCTAAATTTCGGGCAGAAAGAACGAGGATCATAGATTGTCTCTGCTGAAAGAGCCAACGACAGAGATCAATCCCATCCCCATCCGGTAAATCGGAGTCAATCACGGCCACTGTCGGTAAACGTTGCATAAACCCCTGACGCGCCTGTTGCAGACTGGCACACTGTTGGACTAAATACCCGGCCTGTTGTAAATGCCAACATAACAGCGATCGCAGATGGGGATTTCCTTCGACAATGGAAATATAAACGGGACTCACGATAATTTCATTCCTATCTAACGAGATACGCTTAAACTAGCAAAGTTAATGTCAAGAAGTTGTAACCTCCGCTACGATGGGATGGGGGTAAATCGGTAGAAATTCTAAAGATTTTTCCGGGAAATGTAAAGAAAGCTTAATAAATTCCCCAAACAGCGTCAGGGGATTGGCCGCATCGGCATGATGACGATTCTTTCACCCCCCGCGATTAACAACCCAACGCCAACAGACCCCCCAAGTGTTTTCTTTGTCCTTTACAGGGTGTCTTGATATTCTTCCAGAAGGGCCAAAATATCAGCTAGTTGTTGTCGGTGGAGATTGTTGGGGTTAAGTTGGAATCGGAGGAACGTAATACGATATCGAGTTTCGATTCGAGTTCGGCGAGTCTCGCGTTCTGCCAATCTAGCTCTTTCATTCTCTGCTCGTATTGTATCCGCCTCTCTTCGTCGAGTTTCCTGTTCTCTTCGTCGAACTTCCTCATCTCTTCGTTGAGCTTCCTGTTCTCTTCGTCGAACTTCCTCATCTCTTCGTCGAGTTTCCTGTTCTCTTCGTTGCTCCTCCTCAGCTTGGCGTTCTGTTTCCTCAGCTCGGCGTTGTACCTCCTCAAGTCGGACAAGCCCCCGTAGGAGTTGATCCAAGACCACAAGCGAGAAAGTAATCCCGGCGAGGAGGAGCCCGGCCCATTGGGGGATGATAAGTTGGTAGTTTCTAAGGGTGATAGTTTCATAGTTCAGGAATACGCCAGTTACAAAGACGAGTAGGGCGGTGAGGATGGTGATAAAGGTTTGGAAGTCGGGCATGGCGGGTAGGAGTTCCTGAACCTATTGTAGTCGGGAAAACAGAATCATCGAAAATTTGGGTTTGAAACCCCCATCCCTTAGATGGTTCGACAATGCTCACCAACCCAAGGCTCAGGATGAACCTTTAGGACGGCTTTATATGGGTGGGTTGACGTTTTCAGCAGGGACTCGCTAGAATGTGAGCATGGAAAAAGTATTTAGATTTAGGTTCTATCCAACCTCAGGGCAAGAGTCGCTATTGCGACGCACTTTGGGTTGCGTAAGACTTGTCTATAACAAGGCTCTCCATGAAAGAACTCAAGCATGGTATGAAAGACAGGAGCGTGTCGGGTATGCCGAGACCTCTAGTTTACTGACCAACTGGAAAAAGGAAGAAGACCTCGATTTTCTTAACGAGGTTAGCTGTGTTCCTTTACAACAAGGACTTAGGCATCTTCAATCTGCCTTTACCAATTTCTTCGCCGGAAAGACAGGGTATCCCACTTTCAAGAAGAAGAGAAATGACGGCAGTGCTGAATTTACTAAGTCAGCTTTTAAGTTCAGGAACAACGAGATTTACCTCGCTAAATGTTCTGAACCTCTAGCAATTCGATGGTCTAGGCAGATTCCAAAAGGATGTGAGCCAAGTACCGTTACGGTTAGCCTTCACCCTTCAGGGCGTTGGCATATCTCCATTAGATTTGATGATCCAACCATTAAGCCTCTCCCCGTCAACGAGAAGGCGATAGGGATAGACTTAGGAGTAACCAGTCTAATTGCAGATAGTAACGGAGAAAAGGTCACGAACCCCAAGCATTTCAAAAAGCATCAAAAACGCTTAAAGAAAGCTCAAAAGAACCTTGCTCGTAAGCAAAAAGGTTCTAAAAATAGAGAAAAGGCGAGAGTCAAGGTCGCAAAAATTCACCTTGAAATATCGGATTCTCGAAAAGATTTCTTACACAAATTAACGACTTGTTTGGTACGCGAAAATCAAGTGATAGCCGTTGAGTCGTTAGCGGTCAAGAATATGGTTAAAAACCACAAACTTGCCCTCGCTATCTCAGATAGTGGATGGGGCGAGTTAATTCGGCAACTAGACTACAAGTGTCGTTGGTACGGAAGGAAGTTGGTCGAAATTGACCGGTGGTTTCCGAGTTCCAAACGATGTAATTGTTGTGGGCATATTGTTGAAAAAATGCCTCTGAATGTCCGAGAATGGCAATGTCCCAGTTGTGGAACAAGCCATGATCGTGACATTAATGTGTCAAAGAACATTTTGGCCGCAGGGCTTGCGGTGTCAGTCTGTGGAGCGACTGTAAGACCAGAACAGAGTAAGTCTGTGAAGGCAGGTGCTATGAAGCAGAAACCTAAATCGTGAGGTTTAGGAATCCTTCGCATTCAGGCGAGGGAGGATGTCAAGATCAGCCTACAAATACGATTCAGAAACGAAG
>JAYKIP010000203.1:0-18759 GCA_035286205.1 Merismopediaceae cyanobacterium | reverse complement strand
CCATCGTGGTTTAGGGATTGGTTCTTGGGTAATTGAGCAAGTTGAACAGCAGTGTCGAGCATGGCAACTTCGGGCAATTCACCTAGAATCTGAACGCAAAAATACAGGAGCCACAGCCCTTTATTTAAAACTAGGTTTTTTGGATTATGACAGACGACTGCTAACCAAACCACTTGCTTAATTTTATCGGCATTTAAGCTGATTTTTATCTTCCATAGCACTGTTCTTTTTTGGCAGTTACGGAATCAAATTCGCCAAAAAGTCGAGACATTAAGGGGGAGCTTGAAGGTAACAATTCCGTCAATAGGCCTCCGATCTCCCCTAATCTCTTAACACCTTTGGTTAGGCTCCTACTGCCTCTTTAGCGGCATACATTACCTCTAGGGTAATCACCGATAAACCGCGATCTCGGGCAAATTTTTCGGTATTTCGTTTGACTTTACCCCGTACAAACCCCGGTACTTTATTTAATTCGGTCTGGGCTTCCTTATTCCAATTTAGGTCAGAATCCGCAGACACCCCCTTGGTAATGACTTCCTTGGTATCGTGACCGCCAAAGATTTCTAAGAGATGATCTTCCATGCCCAGGGTAAAGGAATTGTAAACTAAATCCGCAATTTGGTTGGTTCCTTCGTAGCCTAAAAAAGGTTTATAACCTAACGGGAAATTTTGAATATGAATCGGTGCGGCAATGACCCCACAGGGAATATCTAAGCGTTTTCCCACATGACGTTCCATCTGAGTGCCAAAAATGGCGGCGGGTTCAATGCGGGCGATCGCATCGGCAATTTCCCCATTATCTTCACTGATTAACACCTCATCGCAATATTCGCTCACCTGTTGTTTAAACCAGTCGGCATCATACTTACAATAAGTTCCGGCTAACACCACATGAATCCCCATTTCCCGCGCCAAAATTTTGGTCATAGCCGCCGCATGGGTATTATCGCCAAACACCACCGCTTTTTTACCCGTTAAATTTTGACAATCAATCGAGCGGGAAAACCAAGCCGCCTGGGAAATATGTAAGGTTTGCTCATTAATAAAGTCTTCGTAATTGACCTCATAATTTTGGGCTTGTAAAACCTGTTGAATTTGACGAATACAACGGGCTGTTTCCACCACTCCCATGGGCGTAATATCCACATAGGGCATTCCCCATTCCCGCTCTAAATATTGGGCTGTCATTAATCCCACTTCTCGATAGGGACACAGGTTAAACCAGGCTTGGGGTAAAGTTTTTAATTGATCAACGGTAGCACCTTCTGGAATCACAACATTGACTGTAATACCTAACTCCCTCATCAGGCGTTTTAGCTCGGTACAATCATGTTGATTATGGAATCCCAGGGTCGTTACACCGATAATATTGACCGACGGTTGAGCGGTTTTTCCTGCGGGTAATTCTCCTTTTTTCTTGGCTTTTTCCAGATAGAACTGTACGACCTGAGCTAATGTCCGATCCGCCGCCTGTAATTCGTTATAGCGATAGTGATTGACATCGGCTAACATCACATCCCCTTTAGCATCCATCTGGGCGCGATCGCAGAAATTTTTTAAATCTTCCTGCAAAATACTAGAGGTACAAGTGGGCGTTAACACAATTAAATCGGGGTGTTCTTCCTGATCTTTTCGCACAATATTATTAACGACTTTTTCCTGGGAACCTCGTGCCAAAACATTACGATCTACCACACTGGCCGTCACCGGGGTAAAATCCCGTTCGCGTTCCAACATCGAGCGCATGACGTTGAAGTAATCATCCCCTAACGGTGCGTGCATAATGGCATGAACATTTTTAAAGGAACTGGCAATGCGGAGGGTGCCAATGTGGGCAGGGCCAGCGTACATCCAATAGGCTAATTTCATAGGAATGTTTGGAATAATTACTAGGTTTAAATACTCAGACTTTTGGCTGAATGGGCTTCTTTTTGATTGTCTCAAATTTTTTTTCCGGTGATCGCGCTCTGCAACATAGGTTAACAAACTTCCTAAAACCCGCAAACCCTTGCTAGATAGGTGCTTAAACCTCTTTTGGGGAATCTTTTAGCAATATTTTTGTTGTTTAAATGACACAAATCTTTATATTTCCCCATCTTTTCTCGCTCTCTTGCTTGTTCTATCAGACCTTGACACCCCTTGGGTCAATGCTAAAATTATGAGTAAATCTGAAAAGTAATCCTGCCTAACCTATCTAGAGTGTCGCCATGGCAACCCATACCCTAACAGTAGAATTATCCGATCAAGAAATTGCGGTTCTACGGGACATCTCCTCTCAAGACCAGATTAGTCCCAATGATGCTCTCAGAAAAATTATCTTGCAAGCGGGTTATCTTCGTCAAGAAACCGCCGAAGGCAATCAATTGTTTATAGGCAAGGTTACTGATGATAAAATGATTAAAGGTGACAGTATTGTTGGGCTGAACTTGAAATAATGACAGATATTGACTCCGCGACTAATCTGCCTTCAGTGGAGCCGGATGTCTTGACGCAGGAGTTCCCCTCCTCACCGGCACCAAGCCTCAATGAATTTGCAGTAAACCCACCCGTCTCTTTGCCGGAACCGCCGCTTTCCCTCAAGCCTGTTCCTCAAAAGTTCACTGAGACAATCATTGAGAGAAAAAGTGGCTTTTCCGTAGAACAACAACGAGAACGGACTCGCACAGGATTAGCCGTCTCGCTTTTGACCCTATTAACCCTGAGTGTTGTGGGGGTTTCGGCCTATATTGTGGGGGATTTATGGAATCCCAAAGAACTATCTCAAGAACGCCGTAATATGCACCGTGAGTTAATGACCATTCTTTGGACTTCCCAGGTGACCTTGGCGGGGAGTGCCCTGGGTTTTTATTTTGGCAGTCAAAAAGACCAGCCTCGATAGAACTTGAGACCCGGAATAAGGGCCAACGGAAAACACCCCAGTCAGTATAATGTTGGCAGTCGCTCTTGACTTGGAATTGGAGGTGATACGGTGTTGCGACCCTGGAATTTAGGACGGAGATTGCCCCGTTGGTGGAAACCCTGGGGCCTATCGAGTTTACTGGTCTGTTGGTTGAGCTTAAGTTTATTGCTCTCCGGTTGTGATCAAAGGACAGTCGCCTCTCCCCCCCCCCTACTCAATGCACCATCTTCTCCAGTTATCCAAGGCAAACTGAGTGAAGTAGCAACGCCCCCCCTCATTCAACAACTGGCGGCCGAACTGGATGCCTATCAACCCCAGGTCAAAATTCTCAGTCCCCAGCCGGAGCAAGTGCTGAAAGATACCACCGTCGCGGTCAAACTCAGCGTCGAAGATTTACCCCTATTTCAAAATCCAGACCTCGAAATGGGGCCACACCTCCACTTAATTTTAGATAATCAGCCCTATCAGGCTATCTATGATGTCAAGGAGCCGATTATTCTCAGCGATGTGGCTCCGGGTACCCATACCCTGCGGGCTTTTCCGGTGCGTCCCTGGCACGAAAGTTTCAAGAATGAAGGAGCCTATGCTCAAACCACGTTCCATGTACTGACCCCATCGGCGGAAAATCATCCCGATCCCCAACTGCCGCTTTTAACCTATAGTCGTCCCAAGGGTAGTTATGGGGCTGAACCCATTCTGTTAGATTTTTATCTCACGAATGCTCCTTTACATCTGGTGGCCCAGGAAGATGAACAAGATGCGATCGCCGACTGGCGGATTCGGGTCACTATCAACAATGAAAGTTTTCTGTTAGACCATTGGCAGTCTATTTACCTCAAAGGATTTGAAAAGGGCAAAAACTGGGTCAAATTGGAATTTATTGATGAGCAAGGCAACTCGGTCGCCAATACGTTTAATAATACCGTCCGGGTGATTGACTATCAGCCCAATGGACAAGATTCTCTCTCTCGGTTAGTGCGGGGCGACATTCCCCTGGCGATCGCCAAAAGTATTGTTAAGGAACAAACGGTTTTACCGGTCAACGAAGAACCCAGTGTCGAACCCATTGCCTCCCCCCTAGAGGAATCCCCCGCTTCCCCTGACCCTGGTTTAGACGCTCCGGCCTTTACTACCGACTCAGTAGATCCGGCCATTGAATCAAACTCCCCTGATGTGAATGTAACGGCAGTTCCTGGTAGTAAATCCTTCGTTAATAACCCACTTCCCACGCCAGAGGTCGAGACCCCCCTTACTTCCCCAGACTCCGATCAATCCGATCAAGCGGTTGAATTAGTGCTACCGGAAATGTCAGCAGACCCCGTCCCGCCGGTTCAAGAATCCCCAGCCCTCCACAAGCCAGAGACCGCGCAACCCACCGCGATCGCCCCCGACAGCCTCTCCCCTAACCCCTCAGAAGACTAAAATCTGGGACAGATTTCCCGTGATGGGTTTAAGTTGACAAGAGAGGAGGGAATTGCTTAAATGCAAAGGCAAGATTAGTGGGCATTTCTGACCAGAAAACGCCATGAATCTACCCAAAGCATGACTTCCATCGGTTCTTTTTTGCGAGAGGGCCGGTTATCATTGCAACTTAAGGACGATTTAGCAGTTCCTCAATGGGCTACCCTCCAGTTTCCGTTAGTAACGTTCAGTAAACGTTCGCTTAACAAAAATTAAACTTACCGGGCTAAACCTTTGCCCATTGCTGGGAACTACATTATACTTTTGATCGTCTAGCTCAATTTTTCGTGTTTCACAAGCGAGGTTATCGTGTTAAACAAATCTGCTCAAGCCATTACGGGTATTGTCGCCGCCGTAGCGGCCTATGGAATGACTACCCTGCCCGCCGAAGCTAACCCCCTCCAGCCCAAAGGTGAAGTATTGATCAGCCAACTAGCCGGTCATAACACCTATATGAAACAAGACCAACTTCTTTGGAAAAACTACGCAGTCGGTCGGGTACGGGGTAAAGTGGGCAACATCCTCATGATCGAGTTCTTAAAATATGGTGCTTTTCCGGGCTTCATTGACTTAGGCAACGGCAACAAAATGACCCATCTCCACATTGAAGGGGCGGCAGAGCCAGGCGATGATGTCATTGTTCGTCCTAAATTTGTCAACGGCAAATATGCTGGCTGGGACTTCATTGATGCTAAATATATCCGGACCTTTGTTTCCCAGGCTCATCCCTACTGGGTTACTCGCTTGAATATCAAAGCCATTCCTGTTGTTGAAAAGAGCGCGATTAACTTTGAGTCTTCGGCTCCCGTCTCCTTACCCCCGGTTCAGCCTAGCGCCCCCCCCGTTGCTCCTGCTCCGATGCCTGCTCCGGTTCGGGGTTTATGGTAAGTTAGCCTTTTTTCTAATCGTTTATCTTGACCGATTATTGATTTTAAAAGTATTGCTCTTGTGGCAGTACTTTTTTTGTCGGTGAGGCGGCGGTTTTTTGGGGATAGACACTGCGCTAAATTGGTGATAAGCATGGTTTAATGCCTGAAGTAAGTTCCCGAAACTAACCCGATGCCGGTATAACTGGGTAACGCGCTCCTTCTACTGTCCGTTATTTCGATGCTATGCTACTGTTTTCTCTGCCTATGATGTCTCGTCGTTTTCTGTGTTTGGGAGGATTGACGGTTGCACTGTTCGTTGTGAGTGTTAGGGCGACCCCTTCGCAAGCGAAAGATCCAGGGAAAGATCTTGAATTAAAGGTTGGGGTTGTACAGCGATTTGGGGATGAGAGTCAAGATCAATTAACCCTCAAGGGGGGTAATGAAGGGGACGTATTGACCTTTGTGGTACAGGATGAGCAGGGTCAAAACCAAACCCTTAAAGGCAGACAGGCGACAATTGAGATGACAACCCGGCCCTTAGCGCAACCAGTGCTACAGGAGCGTTTAGTTCTCAGTGATCATGCAACCTTTGAGACGGCGGAGGATAGCGCGAATCAGTGGAAGGCGTTGGGTTTAGAAGTGGAGGTGACGCAACCCGATCGCTGGCAGGTTTGGGCAAAACGGTCGGTGTATGATAGTCCCCTAGTCAGACGCTGGTTACTCCAGAGCTTAAAGGATAAGGGCTATAACAAACCGTATTTGACAAGCGAGGTGGTTAAACTCAAACCCCAGGCGGTTTTAAAGGTCGAGGGTAAAACGTACCCAACAGACAATTTGGCAATTACGGCTCCCCAAAATTTAATTCAGGTGACGGAAAATCGTCAGAAAACCCGTTTGTACGGCGGCAAGCTCCAACTGCAACCCAATGCCTATGGCAATTATACTTTAGTCAATCAGGTACCTTTAGAGGTCTATCTGCGGGGGGTTGTTCCCCATGAAATTGGGCCGAATGCGCCGGAAAATGCAGCTAAGGCTCAGACGATTATTGCTCGTACCTATGCCCTGCGGAATTTACGACGGTTTGAGGCGGATAATTATCAGCTTTGTGCGACGGTTCATTGTCAGGTTTACTACGGTTTAAAGGAGACGAGTCCTAAGGCCGATAAGGCGATCGCCGCTACCCAGGGTTTGGTTTTAACCTATAACAATGAATTAGTGGATGCGTTGTATTCTTCAACAACTGGGGGAGTCACCGCCCGGTTTAGTGATGTGTGGAATGGTCAGGAACGGCCCTATCTCAAAAGTTTAATTGATTCTCCCCAACAACTCTGGGATTTAAACCAAAATTCCCTGGACAATGAAGCAGAATTTCGGAAATTTATCAGTTTGAAAGAGGGGTTTAATGAAACCGGCAGAAAAGTTTTTCGTTGGCGGACGGAGGCCAAACTCACCGATTTAAATAAGGATTTACGGCAATATTTAAATCGTCAGAAACATCCCCTGGCCAATTTTACAACCATTCTGGATCTGCAAATTACCCAGCGATCGCCCTCTGGTCGCGTTTTAATGATGCAAGTCACCACCGATAAAGGCATCATTGAGTTAGTGAAGAATGAATCGCGGGCCGCTTTTTCCGCTCCCTTAAGTACGTTGTTTTATATTGAACCTAAGTATAATGCCAACCAAAAGTTAACCAGTGTGGTCTTTGTGGGCGGTGGTTTAGGTCATGGGGTGGGGATGAGTCAATTTGGTTCCTATAAATTGGCCCAATTGGGATGGTCGCCGGAACGCATTTTAGCGTTTTATTATCCGGGAACCCAGATTCAACCCCTCAGCGATCGCCTGATTTTTTGGCGGGGCCAGTAATCTTTAATCTATGACCACTTATTTGGCCTCCATCCAATTTTTACCAGCATGAATCTCCACCACCAGGGGAACGGTTAACGCCAAACTGTTTTCCATCAGGGTTTTAATTTGGGGTTGTAATAGGGGCCATTCTGATTCAGGCATTTCAAAAATGAGTTCATCATGCACTTGTAACAATAATTGAGCCTGATAGTTAGCCAAGAGGGGCGCAATTTTCACCATAGCAATTTTAATAATATCGGCACTGGAACCCTGAATCGGCGCATTAGCGGCCGCCCGTAACAGTTGGGTATCGGCATAATTCATGTCTAAATTATCTAAATCAATACTGTGGGGATCACGGCCCTTTAAACTGCGTAAACTGTCACTCACAAATTCAAAATAGCGTCGGCGGCCACATAGCGTCGTCACAAATCCATCGGCGATCGCCTTTTTTTTCGTTGATTCTAAATAATCAAAGACCTGGGCATAGGTTTGACGATAACGATCAATAAATTGACGACCTTCTTCGGGACTAACACTAGCTTCCCTGGCAAATCGTTGTGCCCCCATGCCATAAATGACCCCAAAATTAATCGTTTTACCGAGGTTTCTTTCCCTGGGAGAAATATCCTGTTTATCAAACAGTAACTGAGCCGTCACGCGATGAACATCCTGACCTGTTTGATAGGCTGATAATAACACCGGTTCTTGACTCAAGTGAGCTAAAATGCGTAACTCAATTTGGGAATAGTCTGCCGACACTAATAGCCAATTTTCTTTGGGTAAAAAAGCCTTGCGAATTTGTCGAGAAAACTCGGTACGAATGGGAATATTTTGTAAATTGGGATCGGAGGAAGAAAGTCGTCCTGTGGCGGTAATCGTTTGATTAAAATGGGTATGTACTCGTTGGGTTTGCGGTTTAATTAAATGGGGCAAGGCATCCACATAGGTAGATTTGAGTTTTGCTAAGGTTCGATACTGACTAATGGTATCAATAATGGGATGGTCTCCTTGTAACTTTTCGAGGGTTGCTTGGTCTGTGGAATAACCAGTTTTGGTTTTGCGTGATTTCTTGCGATTTAAGCCTAATTTTTCAAATAAAATATCCCCTAATTGTTTGGGAGATCCTAAGTTAAATTTTTCTCCGGCTAGTTCATAGGCAGTCGTTTCAATCTGGTGTAATTCTTCTTCTAATTGTTGAGATAGGGTTTGTAAATAGTCTTGATCAATGCGAATCCCTCGGTCTTCCATCTCGGCTAAAACTGCCTCTAAGGGTTGCTCAATTTCCCAGAATAATTTTTCTAAATCAGGAAACTGTTTTAATTGATTTTGTAGGGGTTCAAGCAAAAGAAAAGTGGCGTAGGCATCTAAACCGCAATAATCTGCGACTTGTTTAATACTTAAATCTGCTAGGGTTTGTTTTTTGGTGAGTTCTAATTCTTTATAACTGAGAGCCACAACCTCTGGCTTATCCGATAGATAGCGACGACAAAGATCGCTTAAGTTATGGGTTTGTTCGGGGTGAAGAACGTAACTAGCCAACAGGGTATCAAAAACGACTCCTTTTAAGACAATGCCTTGATGTTTGAAAATTAAACGATCAAATTTTGTATTTTGAAAAGCTTTAGGATAGATTTCACTCTCTAAAATGGGAGCTAAGGCGGTTAAAACTTGAGTTTGACTGAGTTGATGACCCTGGGTATGATTGAGGGGAATATAGGCCATGTCCTGACTATTTTTGCCCCAACAACAGCCGATTCCGACTAATCGCGCAGTGAGGGGATCTAGCCCTGTGGTTTCCGTATCCCAGGCGATCGGGGGGGTTAAGGTTTGCCGCTCTTTTAAGCGATGAATGAGTTTTGTTAATTTTTCTGTGGTGTCAATGATTTCTGGTTGAATGCAGGATTGGTTAAAAGTAAAAGTTAGACTAGATGAGCTATCCGTTGCAGAACTGCCTATTGCAAAAAGAGACAGTTGTTGCTCTGGATTGATATTGCTAGTCGGAGAATGCTCCAGAGTCGTTGCTGGTTGAGGAAAAACTTCTTGGTTAAAGGTTTGGTGGAGTTGATAAAATTTCTCGCTAAAGGTACGCAGTTCTAAGGATTCCAAAAGGGGTCTTAAGGTCTCAAAGCTAAACCCTTGCCTCTGGAGATCCTGAAGGTCAATATCAAGGGGGACTTCCAGAATAATTTGGGCGAGATGTTGGGAATGATAGGCGGTCTCTCGGCCTTCTTCTAGTTTCTTTTTGACGGCTCCTTTAATATTCGCTAAATTCTCATAAATTGCATCAAGACTGGGATATTCCTGGAGTAATTTAATGGCCGTTTTTTCGCCAATCCCCCTGACTCCGGGAATGTTATCGGAAGAATCTCCACATAGGGCTTTATAATCTACAATTTGGCTGGCCGTGACTTCCATTTTGGCGAAGACTGCCTGTTGATTAAATTCGCTATAGCCAGAATTTTGAAAGGGATTCCGACTGAGGTATAAAACTTGAATATTTTCTTGATCATTGACTAATTGAAAGAGATCGCGATCGCCGCTTAAAATTTTCACTTGATAACCAGCTTGACTACCTTGTTTGGCGAGGGTTCCTAAAATATCATCCGCTTCGTAGCCAGGATAGGTTACGGTCGGAATATTTAAGGCCGCTAATAATTGGCGTAAATTAGCTAAATCAGTGATAAATTCTTCGGGGGTTTCCTGCCGGTCTGCTTTATAGTTGGCATCCGCTTCATGGCGAAAGGTGGGTTCTCGACGATCAAAGGCAATGGCGATCGCCTGGGGATTTTGAGTTTCAATGACTTGAATTAAACTATTTAAAAAACCAAAACAAACACTGGTGGGAATCCCATTCGTTGTCCGCAGTGGGCCTTTTTTAGAAGTGGCAAAAGCATAGTAGGCCCGGAACGCTAGGGAATGACCGTCAATAAGAAGTAATCGGAGGGAAGACATTAAGATAATTAATAAATAGTGGATAATTGAGAGTGGATAATTGAGAATGGATAATTGAGAATGGATAATTAGTAATGAATTACAACTGGTTTTCTGTTACTTAACTTGATTAAAAATAAAATAGTTTTACACTTCTGGTTGGCTTTTTGATGACCGGAGGTAAAACACTTATTATAATCTACGCTTCCTGTTTTTCATAGGCTTCTACGATACGCTGGACGAGGGGATGACGCACCACATCAGCTTGACCTAAATAACAAAAAGCAATGCCTTCTACATTTTTTAAAATAGATTGGGAAACCACTAAACCTGATGCCTGATGGCTCGGTAAATCTGTTTGGGTAATATCTCCTGTCACCACCATTTTCGACCCGAATCCTAATCGAGTTAGAACCATTTTTAACTGGGCCGGGGTGGTATTTTGTGCTTCATCAACGATGACAAAGGCATTACTGAGGGTGCGTCCCCGCATATAGGCTAAAGGAGCTACTTCAATTTTGCCCCGCTCCATTAAATCGGGAATTTTTTCGGCATCAATAAATTCATACAAGGCATCGTATAACGGTCGCAAAAATGGATCGACTTTTTGTTGTAAATCTCCTGGTAAAAAGCCTAGTTTCTCCCCCGCTTCAACGGCGGGCCGCGTTAAAATTAAACGTTCATAGTCATTATTTAAGAGGGCTTGTACGGCTAAGACAGCCGCTAAAAAAGTTTTACCGGTGCCGGCGGGGCCAATGCCAAAGGTAATGTCATGGGTTTGGATAGCTTTGACGTATTGGCGTTGACGAAAGGTTTTCGCTCGAATGGATTCCCCCCGTCGGGTTTTGGCTAAAATGGTTTTTTGTAGGGCTTGGTATTCTTCATCACGGCCACTATCTAGGGCTTGAAAAGCCGTTAAAAAATCGGGGCGGGCTAGGGCTTTACCTTCTTGCCAATAGGGAGCCAAGGATCGCAAAATTTTTAAGGCTCTTTCAACATTTCTTTCTTCTCCATAGATGCGTAAATCTTGCCCCCGCAACACAAATTGGGCCCCAGTATGACGAGCTAAATAATGTAAATTATCTTCTCCCTGACCGGCTAAGGCGATCGCACTTTCAGGGGTTGGTAAAGCCAGTGTTTCAGAAATTTCAGCCATAAAAACAAGAGTAACAATATTAGGAGATTTCAATAAATTTAAGAGTTTAATAACTCATTAAGTAACTGATCAATATCCATTAAACAGGGAAGACGTGGATATTTTCTTGAGCGTTTATCTTTGGGTGTTTTATAACCATAAATCAATCGAAAAACAAAATTATACTCGATTTCAGGACTTTGAACTTGTTGCATTTTTTTAGTAGCTGACTGATGAGCAAAATTACCTCGTCTTCTGCTAAAATTATCGATCTCTTGTAGCCACGTTTCATCTATTTGATTGCTTCTGATACCAATAGGAAGAAGTAATTGTATAATATTCTTTTCTCTAATACCATGATTCTTATTAGTAATATTGTCTTTAAAATTAAGAAAAATATCACTAAACTTATCTTCTAGACTTTTCAATTTTTGACTAGATAATGATGCAGGTGGCTCTTCCAATTTTTGCCCAGAAAAAGCCAATAAACAAGCAAAAGGTAATGTTATTTTTTGATAACGACTCCAGCTATCTTTTGCGTAAAGAGCAACTTCTAAAACCCGATCTTCAAGATATGCCTCAATTTCAGCGTGAGTGAGTACACAGAAAGCAATAGCATGAGCAATCTCCTTAGATGTATAATTATCGTCTGGTTTGAACTGATGAGGCAAAAAGTATTTTCTCAGATTTTTCAGCTCTTGTTCCAATATTTTAAAACGTTGAGATGTCATCATTCTTTAAATTTGCCACCATCCTTGATAAATAAACTGACCATCTACCAAGTGAGGAATTTCCATCTCAATATCTAACACTTCTTGTAATTTCGCACCCCACCGAGTAAGGCGAATATTAGTGTTAATAAGTGATTGGGTGCTACTCCTAAAGGCTTTAGTAAAACTGGGATCAGAGCATAAATCTTGAAAAGATTTCTCAATCTCTTTCTTTATATTTTCACTAGCAATTTTCTCTTGTACTTGAGGATTAGAAAAGAAAAATAACATAATTTCTAATACTGACTGATTTCTTTGAGGGTCATATTTTGTTTTTTCGGGCAACCATAATCGAGAAAAATTATCTGTACCAAAAATTTCGATAGTTAAGTTAATTGCATTTTCAAACATGAGAGCAAGTCTTTTAATTATGGTTTGTTTTTCCGCAATTTGCCAATAGTGGTTTAATTTGTTGTTTGTTTCATCGAGAAATTGACGCAATCCTCCCCGATATTCCTGCAAAAATAACTGGTTTGCCATATACTTCAAGAGAATTTGTATATCACGCATCCGAAAATCAGGCTGTTGGGAATTAAAAAATAATTTTAACCCCGGACTATTTGCTGATTGTTCATCTAAAAAATCAGTAAACCCTCCAGGGTATAAAGATTGTCTTAGTTCTTGGGGAGATAGAGGTGTATTTTCTGTATTGAGCCGGGTGAAAATTTTATAAAGTAAAGACTCTTTTTGCCAATTCCGAATGATTATTGTACGAATAAATTGATTATCCAAAGAATCTTGCAAATCTCCTTGTCTCCGTAAATCTGTATAAGATAAACCGTTAATCTCTTTGAGGATCTCTAGGTCTTTAAGTTTAAAATTGTCGTAGTTAGAAGAACTTTCTCCATAAAATTGAAAAATACTTAATAATCTCTGTTTCCCGTCTAAAACGATATATTTTCCCTTCATATTTTCCCGTTCTGCTAGAACAATTTGGGGAACTGGTAAACCCAAAATCAAAGATTCAATTAGGCGACTTTTTTTTCGCAAACTCCAAGCATCTCGTCTCTGAAAATTAGGATTTAACTCGATATTGCCTCTGACTAATTGATTTTTAATGGTTTCCGTAGTCCAGTCTGTTCCATAAACAACAACACTAGAGATAATATTGAGGTTTGTATCAGAAATATTTTCATTGCTATCTACTTCTTCATCCATATCTGAAACTAAAGATAGCTCCTCTTGATCTCTATTTAATTCAGAAACACTCAAAATATCAGTTAATACCATAGTCATTTACGTTTTTATTAAAATTGACAATTTTGAATCATAGAAATCTCAAAAATGATTAAGCAGATTTAGAAAACCACGCGGTTTTTCTCTGTAAAAATTGAACACAAGTAACACAATAAAATTAGGTTTTTAATTCAGGAATTATTGGGTTACTACGCAGTCATCTCCAGAGGGAGCTTAATTTGTGTTCTAGCTCTAAGGTAACTGATCTATGAGAGTGGTTGCAACCCCTTAGATGTATCTGATATTTATCTCAGGCAGGAATCAGTGGGGCTAATAGACAAAATCTTACCTTTAGTCGCCCAAAAATTGCCAACAGTTCTGGAGACTACCATAGCGGCGCAATGAATCTTCCGGTTTGTCAAGAGGAGATGATAGAGCCTAGATTTTAGGGCGGTCAGAAAAAACTCCCTTCACCAGTTTAACCCTGGATCTGAGAGTCCATCCTGTCGTTACCCAGAGAAACGTGACTGGGAGCCACTTTGCCCACTAGCGTTACCGAGTGACCCTATATCCCCTGACTGAGATAAGGCATTAACAGACGTTTGAGGTGTTGTTTGGCCAGTTGTACCCGTTTACGGGCATTGCAGGGGGTAATGTTCAAGGTTTGGCTGATCGCCTCGTAGGATTGTTCCTCGTAGAAGCGTAGGCAAAACGCCTGGTATAGCGGTGGGGGTAGCTCTTTCGTTAAACGGGCGAGATGACCCTCCATTTCCCAACCGGTGGCGATCGCCCAGGGGGAAGCCGATTCTTCCGTGCTAAAAGCCGTTTCTAGTGTTTCTAGGGATACCCAATGATGTTGTTGTTGACGGCATTGATCGAGGTACAGCCGAAACAGCAGTTGCCGGAGCCAACCCCGCATAAACAAAATGCGATCGCTATACTCTGCAAACTTGTCGTAGGCTTTGAGCATTCCCCGGTGCATTAACTCTTCACAATAGGAATGGTTATATTTCAGCCAACGTAAACAACAACGATACAGATAGGCCTCATGTTGTAACCAATTTTCCCAAAATAATTGGGCTTGCACTGTTGACAATAACCGTTGCGAGGAAGCACCTGAGGGGGTTAGGGAAGAAGGAACCGGGGATTGCGGACAAGGGGAAGAAATAGATCGAGGAGAGGGGGAACTTTTGACAGTGAGATTAACGACTTGAGTCTTAGCAGAAGTTGAACTCGGCACTAAGGAAAGAAACGATTTCCTCTGGCCACCTCCGTGAAACTCGGCAAAACTCTCGGTGTTACTAGAGCGACAAAGAGGTGTTTTAACGTGTAACTTACCTCTTTTATGGATGAACATAAGACCTCCACCGATGACATCAATCAGGTTACATTTGCGAGATTTATGACTTCTCTAATCTCCCATAGTGGGTTTTAAATTTCGATAATTCAATACCTATTTATCTGTTTATTTTTACATCAGTTATTTGGGTGACTATCTGTTAATTGTTTTGGCGATTAAACTGCTTTTCAAGACACAGTATGGAAAAATATCTGTTTTTTTAAGGATCAATGTAAACAAAGATTACGTTCCAGGGACGGCTTTCCGAAAGACAAGGATTGGGATTGGTTGCTTTAGCCTGATGACCCAGTAGGGACGATAAATCTATCCGGGGCTGGGCAGAGAATAGTACAAGCCGGGGCATGGATGAAAAGCTACAAAATTTTTTGTGACCTTAAGTCCGTCAAAGTCTGCTTAAGGGGTCAAAAAGTCTGGAAACTCAAAGGATTGCCCTCCAGTCAGGGATAATCAATCTACTTCCGTCAAACTACTGCTATTTGGGTCATTTCTGCCTTGATCTTGAGGTAATGACTTCCCGGCCTAATCACGTTTTATCTATTTTGTGAATTCAAAGTTGACCTTTACCTGGGAACAGGCGAGACAAGTGGTGGAGAACCGCGTCTTTGCCCATTTTGGTGAACCCTTAAAAGAGATTCAACTAAGTCTTTTACAGGACGTTTGGGAAGGCTTAACCTATAATCAGGTTGCTCAAAAACGCTATCTTTCTGCTAATTATTTACGGGGGGATTTAGGCCCTAAATTATGGCAAAAACTGTCGTTGGCTTTGGGGCAGGAAGTTACCAAAACCAATTTTAAGGCTCTGATCGAAGCGGTTGGACAAACAGATCAGGATGCGGGGGAGGGGCCGGCTCCTCCGGTGATCACGGATTGGCTCTTTTCGGTGGGGTCTGTGCCACCGGGATCTCCCTTTTACCAAGAGCGACGGTGTGATGATCTGGGTTTTAGGGCTTTACAACAGCCCGGTAGTCTCCTCCAGGTGCGATCGCCGAGGGGCATGGGGAAAACGTCTTTAGTCAATCAATTACTGCATCGGGCGCAGTTGCAGACATACCAGACCATACTTTTTGATATACAAAGTCTGGAGGCCGATTGGCTAAGTCAGTGGGAGTTATTTTTGCGCTGGTTTTGTTTGAGCCTACGACAGCAGTTTAATCCCGGTGAAGACCAGCCTTTAACCTGGGAATCCCCTTGGGCCAGTCCCTCGGAACAAAGTACACAGTTTTTGACCACGCATATTCTTCCCTATCTACAACAGCCCTGGGTATTGGCTTTTGATGGGGTTGAACGCTTGTTTGCTTACCCGGCCATCCTAGAAAAATGGTTACGTTTATTGCGCCATTGGCATGAACTGACTAAAATATCTCCCCTTTGGCAATCTTTACGTATTCTCTTGAGCTATAGCACCAGCGATCGCCATTTTTGTGCCTTATCTCCCCAGCTTTTTCAGTTTGGTATGGTTTTGGAATTAGAGGATTTTCAAGTCTCCCATCTCCAACGGTTACTGCACCAACACCAGCTACAACTCTCGGACATACAACTTGCCCGGATTACAGACATGATTGGAGGTCATCCCTACCTGATTCGTCAGTTTTTTCATCAGCTGATGCTCACTCAACTTTCCCTTGAGCAATTATTAGAAATGGCTCCGACCCAATCCGGAATTTATAGCGATTTTCTCTATCAATTAGGCTATGATTTGCAATTTTCCCCCGAATTAATCCAAACCCTAAAACGCATTGTGCAAGTTCAACAGCCCTTGACCTTAACTCCCGCCTTAACCTACAGCCTTTATCATTGGGGATTAATCAAAAAACAGGGGAATCAAGTCATCATTCGCTATCCTCTCTATCGGCAATATTTCCGAGTGATTGAGCATTTAATTTATCCGTCAGTTTCTAACCTTTTGTTATCTTAAAAGCAACGCACTGCGAAGCAGATCCCTGCGGGATCACCGGTTCTGCCATTGTTGAGAAATCAGGGAAGACCACGAAATTGACCCTTGCCCGATACAATCAAAGGGTTGCGTTTCTCCACCGCTATGACCCATTCTCCCCTGTCTCCCAACGAGATTAATCATGTCTTAACCACCTTAGAAGGCTGGAGCCTAGGCAGTGGCAAACTCCATCGTCAGTTTACCTTTGCGGACTTTAGCGAAGCCTTTGGGTTTATGACCCGCTTGGCCCTCGTGGCCGAAAAAATGGGACACCATCCCGAATGGTTTAATGTCTATAACCGAGTCACCATTGACCTAACAACCCACGATGCGGGCGGCATTACGGCCCTGGATGTGGAATTTGCCCGACAAGCCAATGAATTAGCCCCAGTCTCTCGCTCGTAACCGTTTAACCCCTTTTTATTTGGACTTTACCTGTGACTGCTTCTCTCCTTACTTCCCCCCGCACGGCCGCCGTTAAACGCACCACCCAGGAAACCGATGTCTTTGTCAGTTTGAATTTAGATGGTCAGGGCAATTGCCACGCAGAAACGGGGATTCCTTTCCTCGACCACATGATTCATCAAATTGCGTCCCATGGCTTGATTGATCTTAAGGTGGTGGCGACGGGAGATATTGACATTGATGATCATCACACCAATGAGGATGTGGGGATTACCCTCGGCCAAGCCCTCACCCAAGCCCTCGGCGATCGCAAAGGTATTGTCCGCTTTGGTCATTTTGTCGCGCCCTTGGATGAAGCCTTAATTCAAGTGGCCTTAGATTTTTCCGGTCGTCCTCACCTCAGCTATGGGTTAACCATTCCGACTCAACGGGTTGGCAACTATGACACCCAATTAGTCCGCGAATTTTTTGTTGCTCTGGTGAACCATAGTCAAATGACCTTGCATATCCGCCAACTGGACGGCATTAACTCCCATCATATTATCGAAGCCACCTTCAAAGCCTTTGCACGGGCTACCCGTCAGGCGATCGCCATTGACCCCCGCCGCGCCGATCAAATTCCCAGTTCCAAAGGGGTTTTGTAGGGAAAATCCCCCTTCCCCAGGGGGCCAAACCGACCACCAAGCCCGAAACCTCAGGACTAAGCTAGGGGGTGTAAGGAAAGATTATTCACTGAGTAACTTTCCTCCCTGATTACTGATTACTGAGTTCCAAAAATTGGGAGGTCATGATTATGGCACTTGTACGTTGGCAACCTTTCCGAGGCATTGATGAATTGCAACGGGAAATGAATCGTGTTTTTGATACTTTAGTCCCCACCTCTTTAGCACCGGATAGCGTTGAATGGCCGACCATTGTTCCGCCGGCGGAATTATCGGAAACCCCAGAAGCTTTACACTTGAAACTAGAAGTTCCGGGTCTCGATGCCAAAGATATTAACATCGAAGTGACGGCGGATTCCGTAACCATTAGCGGCGAACGGAAATCGGAAACCAAAACCGAAGAAAAAGGGGTCACGCGGACAGAATTTCGGTATGGTCAATTCCATCGAGTCATTCCGTTACCGATTAAAGTTCAAAACACGGAAGCAAAAGCAGACTATAAAGATGGTATTTTAAGTCTCGATTTACCCAAGGCCGAAGCCGAAAAAAATCGGGTTGTTAAGTTAAGTCTTGGCTAAACCAGGCGATCGCCATTAATCTCATTAGTCCGATTCATTGATTAATTAAATGTCTCCCCCCAATAGGTGTTATTCTGACTTATGAGGGTGGGAGTTTTTTTGTGGCAATGGTGCGGTTAGACTTTTTCTATTGAGGGGTTTATCCAGGCTGTTGGAAAGTTTGGTATTTTGGGAGATAAGCCTTTTTGCCTGGGATGAAATCGTTTGAAGTCGTTAAATGATTGCCTTGAGGTATCAAAACCCATGATGAGCCAGGATCGCTCCTCTCTCATTCTAAAAAGCGATGATCGCCTTAATTATCAATATTTTGGTGGGTTACGCTGTGCTAATTCATCCTACGCAATCAGCGATCGCACTTTGATGTTGCCAGTTGTCTGCTCTGCTTGCCATAGATCGTATTGCATTTGCTGATTGAGCCAACTTTCAGGAGAGGTATCGAAAGCTTTCCCTAAACGAATTGCCATTTCGGGGCTAATACCTGCCCTACCATTTAAGATGGCAGATAGGGTTTTTCGACTTACACCCAATGCTTCAGCCGCCTCAGTCACAGTCAGATTCAAAGGATCGAGACAAAGTTCTTTAAGAACTTCACCAGGATGTGGTGGATTATGCATTTTCATCAGTGGTAGTCCTCAAGATCGACATCACAAGCATCAACACCGTCAAAGGTGAAAGTGATCCGCCAGTTTCCAGATACTCTCACCGTCCAGGTTCCTTTACGTTGCCCTG
>JAYKIP010000202.1:0-3899 GCA_035286205.1 Merismopediaceae cyanobacterium | reverse complement strand
ATCAGCTTAGACAACTCAATGCGGTCTTGATCGTCTCTTGTTTAGGCGCGGCAATGGTTTTTTCCTTTGCGTTATTGGCCAGTCAACTCCAAGGCCACGAAATCTATACGCGATCGCTGGAATGGGCCAGTGCCGGTAATTTTCACCTGAATATGGGGTTTGTCATTGACCACCTGAGCGCGTTAATGCTGGTGATTGTGACCACCGTCGCCTTTTTGGTGATGATCTACACCGATGGCTATATGGCCCACGACCCCGGCTATGTGCGGTTTTATGCCTACCTGAGCTTGTTTGCGTCTTCCATGCTCGGTCTGGTGATTAGTCCCAACCTGGTGCAGGTCTATATCTTCTGGGAATTGGTGGGGATGTGTTCCTACCTATTGATCGGCTTCTGGTATGACCGCAAAGCGGCGGCGGATGCTTGTCAAAAAGCCTTTGTCACTAACCGGGTCGGGGATTTTGGTCTTCTGCTCGGCATTCTAGGGTTATATTGGGCAACCAACAGTTTTGACTTTGGCATAGCCGGCGAACGCTTAGAACAAGCCGTTAATTCCGGCAGTATTGGGGCAGGCATTGCCGCTTTAATTGGGGTCTTAATTTTCCTCGGCCCCGTCGCCAAATCCGCCCAATTTCCTCTCCATGTCTGGCTACCCGATGCCATGGAAGGCCCCACCCCCATTTCCGCCTTGATCCATGCGGCAACCATGGTGGCCGCCGGGGTGTTCCTGGTGGCGCGGATGTATCCCGTCTTTGAACCCATGCCCTCGGTGATGAATGTGGTGGCCTGGACTGGCGGTTTTACAGCCTTTTTGGGAGCCACGATCGCCTTAACCCAAAACGACATTAAAAAGGGTTTAGCCTATTCCACCATTTCCCAGCTAGGGTACATGGTCATGGCCATGGGGATTGGAGCCTATTCGGCGGGTTTATTTCACCTGATGACCCACGCTTACTTCAAGGCCATGCTCTTCCTCTGTTCCGGCTCCGTCATTCACGGTATGGAAGGAGTCGTCGGTCATGATCCCGTTTTAGCCCAGGATATGCGTATTATGGGCGGTTTGCGGAAATATATGCCCATTACTTCCGCTTGTTTTTTAATTGGAACCTTGGCCATTTGTGGGATTCCCCCCTTTGCCGGATTCTGGTCGAAAGATGAAATTTTAGGTTTAGCCTTTCAAGCCAATCCCGCCCTCTGGTTAATTGGATTTGGTACCGCCGGGTTAACCGCCTTTTATATGTTCCGGATGTACTTCATGACCTTTGAAGGCCCCTTTCGCGGTAACGATAAGGCTCTACACAAAAAGGTGTTTGACTTTTATGGCTTAGTGCCTACCGTTAACGACCACGAAGATCACAGTCACGGTCATTCCCCCCACGAATCACCGATCGCCATGACCTTACCCTTAATGGTTTTAGCGATTCCTTCGGTATTCATTGGCTTAATCGGTCGTCCCTGGGCTAATCAGTTTGAAGCCTTTATTCATGCTCCTGGGGAAATCTTAGAACCCGTCACCGAATTTGACTGGTCAGAGTTTTACACCATGGCCGGCAGTTCCATTGGCATTGGTTTAATCGGCATTAGTGTGGCGATTTTAATGTATCTCCAACACAAACTGGATCCGGCGGCGATCGCCGAAAAATACCCCGTCCTTTACCGTTTTTCCTTAAACAAATGGTATTTGGATGACTTGTATGATCGTCTCTTTGTTCAGGGTTCTCGTCGGTTAGCCCGCCAGATCATGGAAGTAGATTACAAAGTCATTGACGGAGCCGTTAACCTCACTGGGTTAGTCACTTTAGTCAGTGGGGAAGGCTTAAAGTACTTAGAAAATGGTCGCGCCCAATTCTATGCGTTGATCGTTTTTGCCGCCGTCTTAGGATTTGTCATTGTATTTAGTGTGGTTTAGATTCTTCAATTTTTAAACCAAGTGTTATAGCACTCTCTCTGTGGGGGTGCTTTTTAAGCGATGCTTTTTTTACATAGAAAAAATGCAAAAAACACAAGACTTGACACATTTCGTAACAGAACACACAAAAAATCCCCTATCTCCTGCCTAACTTGGTGATGGTACAGACCTAGGGACTTGTCCCGGCCAGCATCCCAGGGAAAGACGAACACTATCGGATAATCACCATGACCTCAGACACCGCCCTTGCCCTTAAATTAAACAAAATCGAAAAAGCCAAAGCCGAAAAACCGGGATTAGCCGTCAAAGACGAACTCGAAACCTTTGCCCAGATCGGTTGGGAAGCCGTAGATAAAACAGATCTGGAAATGCGCCTGAAATGGTTAGGGATCTTCTTTCGACCCGTTACCCCCGGCAAATTTATGCTACGCCTCCGCATTCCCCAGGGCATCCTCACCAGCGATCAGTTAACCGTCCTAGCGACCATTGTGCAACGCTACGGAGAAGAGGGCAGTGCCGACATTACCACCCGTCAAAACCTGCAACTGCGGGGCATTCGCCTAGAAGATACCCCCGATATTTTGCGAAAATTGCAAGCGGTGGGATTAACCAGCATTCAATCCGGCATGGATAATGTTCGGAATTTAACGGGTTCACCGGTAGCCGGGATTGATCCTGATGAGTTAATAGATACGCGAGCATTAAGTCGTAAACTCCAAGACTGCATTACTAATCAGGGTCAGGGCAATCCCGCTTTTAGCAATTTACCGCGCAAACTAAATATTGCCATTGAAGGAGCAAGAGATAACTCCATTCATGCCGAAATTAATGATTTAGCCTTTGTTCCCGCTTATAAAAATGGAGAATTAGGATTTAATGTGTTAGTGGGGGGCTATCTGTCTGCCCAGCGTTGTGCCGAATCTATACCGATGGATGTGTGGGTCAAAGCCAACGATGAAGTGATTGATTTATCCCTCGCTATTTTAACAGTTTATTCAGAGCAAGGACTGGCTACCGGTTTACGGGAAAATCGCGCCAAAGCCCGGTTGATGTGGTTAGTCGAATATTGGGGAGTGGAAAAATTCCGTACAGAAATCGAGCAATTTTTAGGAAACTCCCTAGAAAGAGCCGCCCCAGAGGATGAGATTACCCAGGAGAAAAAAGATCATTTAGGGATTCATCCGCAAAAACAAGCCGGTTATAGCTATGTGGGTTTACATATTCCGATGGGTCGCTTTACTGCCGAAACCATGTTTGAGTTAGCTCGTTTAGCCGCCGTTTATGGTCAAAGAGAAATGCGGTTAACCGTTGAACAAAACGTGATTATTCCCTACATCGCCAACGAAAATTTAGAGACCTTTTTACAGGAATCCTTATTACAGACCTTTAAAATTGATCCAACTCCCTTAACCCGTTCCGTGATCTCCTGCACCGGTGCCCGGTATTGCAATTTTGCGCTGATTGAAACCAAACAACGGGCGTTTAAAATGGCTCAAGAATTAGATGCCGAATTAAATATTCCCCAGCGAGTCCGAATTCATTGGACCGGTTGCCCCAATTCCTGTGGTCAAGCCCAGGCAGGAGATATTGGGTTATTGGGAGCCAAAGCCCGCAAAGAGGGCCAAACCGTTGAAGCGGTTAATCTTTACACGGGGGGCAAAGTGGGTAAAGGCGCGAAATTGGGAGAATTACGGGAAAAAAGTATTCCCTGCGAAGATTTAAAGAAAAGATTAAAAACCCTGTTAATGGAGGAATTTGGCGCGACCCCCAAAACCCCTTAATCTGGCTAGGGCAATCTAGGGCAATCCCCTTACTATGCCCCTCTAGAACACCATTTTCGCCAGGGCGAACGCATCTTATTCGAGTTTGCGTGAGGATTTGGTGAATGGGATTCAGCACTCTGGGTGGTCTCGTTCTAATTCGGGCAAAGTTTTGATGGAGTTGAGGCGATCGCCAAAGATAAAAAGGTCGTAGAGTTGGAAAAGGTTGAAT
>JAYKIP010000201.1:0-2612 GCA_035286205.1 Merismopediaceae cyanobacterium | reverse complement strand
GGCGTAGATTTGCGTAACGGATCGCGCAGGACGGCGGCAATTCCCTGTAAAACGGCGGCCCGAATTTTCGGTTGAAAGGCTTTCGCTCGGTCTAGCTGGTAAAGTTTTCCTTGTTCACTAGAGACGTAAAGGGGGGGTAAACGGTTGAGGGCAAAGGTGGCGACTTCTCCCGGCTGGATATAGCGGGCCGTATTGGCGGGAATTTTCTTGAGTTGTTGAAAGATTTCGCGCTTGACTAAAATTTCCATCAAATTCAGACAGGGGGCTTTACCGTCCGGCCCCTGATCGGCGGCAGACATCGAAGAAGATTCCTTCATAAACCCCTCGCAACCTCGGTCAATCCTCTCAATCATAGCGAAGTTTCGGAAAGAGGTGAAGAACGTCATCAACCCGGCATCCTCCCATTTACTGCAAAAGATTTGCAATATTCTTGACAAGATTTAGCAATAGGCTTATAGTCTTAACCGTAAGTGTTCTCTTCTCAAGGATTCTGTGGGGGGTTGGCTCGCTAGGAAAAACGAGTGATCCCCGTTTTTTTGTCTTAGACTATTCAATTGGACTTTTTTTAGCAGTAGGTAACGATGAAAGCGGGTTCTTGGGATGTGATTGTCATTGGTTCGGGGATTGGTGGCTTAGTCACGGCGACCCAATTAGCGGCCAAGGGCGTGAAGGTGCTGGTCTTGGAGCGGTATTTAATCCCTGGGGGAAGTGCGGGTTATTTTGAGCGTCAGGGCTACCGTTTTGATGTGGGGGCTTCGATGATTTTTGGTTTTGGGCAACAGGGAACCACCAATTTATTGACGCGGGCTTTGGCGGCGGTGGGTCAGAGCCTGGAGACGATCGCCGATCCGGTGCAGATTCATTATCATTTGCCCCAGGGTCTGGAGGTGAAAGTTCACCGCGATTATGAGAAATTTTTGCAAGAATTGACGGCGCGGTTTCCCCAGGAGGCCAGGGGGATTCGCCAATTTTATGATGAGGGTTGGCGGGTTTTTAACTGTTTGAATGCCATGGAATTGCTTTCCCTGGAGGAATTGGGTTATTTGTTGCGGGTCTTTTTTCAACATCCAGGGGCCTGTTTAGGGTTGGTGAAATATTTGCCCCAAAATGCGGGGGATATTGCCCGTCGCTATATTAGCAATCCCGAATTATTAAAATTTATTGATATGGAATGTTATTGCTGGTCAGTGGTACCGGCGGATTTAACGCCCATGATTAATGCAGGCATGGTCTTCAGCGATCGCCATTATGGGGGAATTAATTATCCGAAGGGGGGAGTCGGTCAAATTGCGGAAAAATTGGTGGAAGGTTTAGTCCAATCCGGCAGTGAAATTCGCTATCAAGCTAGGGTCACTCAAATTTTGACGGAAAAGGGCCGGGCGATCGGGGTGAAATTGGCCAATGGAGAAAAACTCTTGGCTAAACGCATTGTCTCGAATGCCACCCGTTGGGATACCTTTGAAAAATTATTAGACGCTGACCGATTACCTAAAACCGAGAAAACCTGGGGCGATCGCTATCAACAATCCCCCAGTTTTTTGAGTTTGCACCTAGGGGTGAAAGCCGATTTATTGCCGCCGGGGACAGAATGCCATCATATTCTCTTAGAAGACTGGCAACAGATGGAAAGTGAGCAGGGAACCATTTTTGTTTCTATTCCCACCTTGCTCGATCCCAGTTTAGCCCCCCCCGGCCACCATATTATTCATACCTTTACCCCCAGTTGGATGAACGCTTGGCAGGGTTTATCTCCCCAAAATTATCAAGCCAAAAAAGAAGCCTCTGCCCATCGTTTAATAGAACGCTTAGAAAGCATTTTTCCGGGCTTGAATGCCGCCTTAGATTACCAAGAAGTCGGAACCCCCCGCACCCATCGTCGTTTCCTGGGTCGTCAAAATGGCACCTATGGCCCCATTCCCCAACGAAAACTATTAGGATTATTAGGAATGCCCTTTAATCGTACCGCGATTCCCCATTTATACTGTGTTGGTGATAGCACCTTTCCGGGTCAAGGATTAAATGCCGTTGCCTTTTCGGGGTTTGCCTGTGGCCATCGAATTGCCGTAGATTTAGGCTTTGCTTAGAAACCCCAGTGGGTCTTTACAGAATTGCTCCCACAACACCTTTCTGTTAATCTGAAATAAATTCTTTCCAGGCAAAGAATCGGCTAAATCTTGATTTTTAAGGGGGCATCCCGGATTTGCCCCAAGCAAGATACTTCACTAATTCTTTCCGATGGAATGGTTATCCTCTCTAACTTCTGTGGGATGGGCATCTTGCCCGTCTAAATAATGAAAGGGAGAAACATCTGATTTCTACTGATTTATTCTATTGATTTATTCTATGAAAATTTTAATTACTGGCGGTACGGGTTTTTTAGGGACAATGCTCTGCCATCAATTAGCCGCTCAGGGGCATGAACTGGTTAAAATTAATTCTAAAAATTGCGATCTTACCCAGGCAGATTCCCTATTAGCTTTTAATCATCAAACCTACGACCAAATTTATCATTTAGCGGCTTGGACTCAGGCGGGAGATTTTTGTCTCTTTCATCCCGGTGAACAATGGCTGATTAACCAAAAAATTAACACCCACGTTTTGGATTGGTGGCA
>JAYKIP010000200.1:0-9728 GCA_035286205.1 Merismopediaceae cyanobacterium | reverse complement strand
GTCGTTTTGCCCGCCCCATTGGGGCCGAGTAAACCAAAAATTTCCCCCGGTTGCACGGCAAAGGAAATATCTTTAACGGCAGTCACCGTACCGTAACGTTTTTGAAGATGCTCAACCAGAACAGCAGGACGCATAGCGAGTGAAAAAATTAAGATTAAAAACAAAAATTAAAAACAGAAAAGCCTAAAAGCCCAGATTTTTGGCCGCCAAGGCGATCGCCGGGATTGCTGGGCCCACTCCCCTTGAACCTAGTGTTGAATAAGTTCAATTTTGTAACCGTTCGGGTCTTCCACAAAGGCGATTACCGTTTGACCATGCTTCATGGGGCCAGGTTCACGGGTCACTTTCCCCCCCTTCGCCTTAATCTTTTCACAGGTTCCGTAAATATCATCCACAGCGATCGCAATATGGCCAAAAGCATTACCGAGGTCGTAGTGTTCCACCCCCCAGTTATAGGTTAATTCAATCACCGCATGATCCGCTTCATCGCCATAGCCCACAAAAGCGAGGGTAAACTCTCCCGTCGGATAATCCTTTTTGCGGAGCAATTGCATCCCCAAAATATCACAGTAAAATTGTAGGGACTTGTCCAGATCCCCAACTCGTAACATGGTATGAATAAGACGCATGATGTTTCTGCCAAGACCGAACCCTTGGGATGATAGCAAAAAACGCCTAGCTAAGGGTTAAGGCCCATCGTAGAATTTAATCAAGCCAATCGCTGTCACCATAATTCCCGAAAAACGCAAAAATTATGTTAGCTAGGGTCTGGAGTGCTTCTCTGATAGGGGTAGAAGCCGTGCAGGTAGGAGTTGAAGTGGATGTATCGGGAGGACTGCCCGCCATTACCGTTGTCGGTTTACCGGATACCGCTGTCCAAGAGTCCCGCGAGAGAGTTAAAGCCGCCCTCAAAAATGCCGGGTTTGCCTTTCCCATGCGAAAAATTGTAATTAATTTGACCCCGGCAGATCTGCGAAAAGAAGGCCCCAGTTTTGACCTCCCCATTGGGATTGGGATCTTAGCCGCCTCCGAACAAGTTGATCCGCAATTACTGGGAGATTTTGTCTTTGTCGGGGAAATGTCCCTGGATGGCAGTCTGCGTCCCGTAGCCGGGGTTTTACCGATCGCCGCCACCGCCAAACGATTAGGACTCAAAGGTATTGTGGTTCCCCTAGCGAATGCCCAGGAAGCCGCCATTGTACAAGGTTTAGCGGTCTATGGCTTCACCCATATTCGTAACGTCGCCGAATTTTTAGGCAACCCCATCTCCTATGAACCCGTACAACGAGATGCCCAACGGGATTTTCAACAAACCTCAGTCTTACTGCCCGACCTCAAAGATGTCAAAGGACAAAACCATGCCCGGCGAGCCTTGGAAATTGCGGCGGCGGGAGGTCATAACCTGATTTTTGTCGGGCCGCCTGGGAGTGGTAAAACCATGTTAGCCCGGCGTTTATCCAGTATTTTGCCCCCCCTAGCCTTTGAAGAAGCCCTGGAAGTTTCCCAAATTCATTCAGTGGCCGGGCTTCTGAAGGAAAAAGGTTCCCTAATTCGCGAGCGACCCTTTCGCAGTCCTCACCATTCCGCTTCTGGCCCGTCTTTAGTGGGCGGTGGTAGTTTTCCTCGGCCCGGTGAAATTTCCCTCGCCCATCGTGGGGTCTTATTTTTAGATGAACTGACGGAATTTAAACGGAATGTATTGGAATTTCTTCGGCAACCCCTAGAGGATGGCCAAGTAACCATTTCCCGCACCCGTCAATCCGTTGTCTTTCCCGCCCAATTTACCCTGATCGCCAGCACCAATCCCTGTCCCTGTGGCTATTTTGGGGATTCCCGGCAAACCTGCTCCTGTTCTCCTCGACAACGGGAGATGTACTGGTCTAAACTATCCGGCCCCTTGATGGATCGCATTGATCTCCAAGTCGCCGTTAACCGTCTGCAACCGGAAGAAATGACCCAAACCAGTCAGGGAGAATCTTCCCAGGTCGTGCGAGAACGAGTCAAACAAGCCCGCGATCGCGCCCACCAGCGTTTTCAGAAGGAACCGCAAGTCAGTTGTAACGCGGAAATGCAGGCCAATCATCTCCGTCAATTTTGCCGGTTGGACGAGACCAGCCGTCAACTCCTCGAAGGAGCCATTCGTAAACTGGGACTATCGGCGCGGGCCATGGACCGAATCCTCAAAGTTTCCCGCACCATCGCCGACCTCGCGGGTCAAGACCCCCTCCAAAGTCATCACATTGCCGAGGCTATCCAATACCGGACGCTGGATCGGTTCAGTTAATCCCCTACCAGGTAATACTGCCCTCTGTACTTGCTGTTAGCCCGAAGTCCTCCATATCCAGTTCTAGAACACTGGCTAAATCAAAATTCTCCCCCCCATCCTCCAGTTTAGGCAAAGGGGGGAAATTGAGTGAATGGACGGACTTGGATCTGGGAACTTGAATGAGGGGTTTCGTCGGATGTCGGGTAGATTTGGCGGATTGAGGGGAGCTTGTTGACCGGCTGCCTTGGAGCAAAGACTCATCGGGTAACGTAATACTAGACTCCCCAATATGCAGAATCTCTGACCGTTTCTTGATGAATCCTGTCTCTTGATCCTCAATAAAATGGTCTTCTCCCCCATCCTTCCCTTGAAAATCCGATTCTCCTTTGGTTTGGGGAGATAAATTTTCTAGGAAAAAATCCAGGGTTTTTTCTTTTAACCACCCCTTCAGCACCGCCACCGCTCCAAAGCGAATCCCCAAATGCTTTTGTTCTTTTAAAATGATCTGAATCTGATCTAGACTGAGAAGCTTCGCCTGCTTGAGATAATAACCCAACGGTTGCGCCTGCCCTTCCATCAGTAATTGGGGCCAGGTTTCCGCAAAAAAATCTACCGTTTCCTGCTCTAACCAACCATGGAGAGCCAGAATCTCCCCCAAACGTAGTTGATAATACTGTTGGTTTTGTAGGGCTACCTCAATTTGTGCCGTCGTAATCAGATCAGCCGATTGGAGAATTTCACCTAATTTGGGGAGCAATAGGGGCTTAGGCATAGGTTTAGGATGAAGGAAAAGGGGAGCAAAAAGGTTGATTAAAACACCACCGCAGTGAATACGAAGGCGAAAAATTAATCAAGTTCCTCTGCTATAGCCATCATTCCCCAAAACGTATTACTCAAATTAGTCATCAACGCAAGAGACAAAACACAGAGTCTTGAGGATCGAAGCCTATAGATCGGCAAGAAAGACTTTTTTTAAGATTTTAACCGAAGATCATCTCCTGGAAACAAGGATATTTCCCGTGTTCGTTCTGTTTTCTCGTATTTTTGCCCTGTTCGTTCCCTCCTGGGTGATGGTGACTTGATGCTAATGGGGGCGATCGCTTCAGCGACAACTCTTTTCAGATTGATGGCTTACAGTCAAGAAATTGTCAGGCCAAGTTATAATAAAATAAAATCAAATCTTAAGATAAATCCTTATATCCCCACAAAAGAGCGAATTTTAAAGCTCTCTCTCCGTATTTTCCGCAACAGTAAGCCCTTGGTACAATGGAATGAGCTACTGCATTAACCCCGCTTGTCCAAATCCCAAAAATCCCAATAATGTTCAAGTTTGCCAGGCCTGTGGGCATAACCTACGACTGAATGGCCGTTATCAAACCCTGGGACTGTTAGGCAAGGGGGGATTCGGAGCGACCTTTGCCGCCGCCGATGTTGGTTTGCCGGGAACTCCCATTTGTGTCGTAAAGCAGTTACGGCCCGGTACGGACGACCCTAGCGTCTTTCGGATGGCCAAAGAATTATTTGAGCGGGAAGCCCAGACCCTCGGTAAAGTGGGCAATCATCCTCAGATTCCCCGTTTACTGGATTATTTTGAAGAAGATCAACAATTTTATTTAGTGCAGGAATATGTTAAAGGTCATAACCTCCACCAGGAAGTCAAACGCCATGGCCCCTTTAGTGAAGAGGGAGTCAAACAGTTTTTGACTGAACTCCTGCCTATTTTGACCTATATCCATGGGCAAAAGGTGATTCACCGCGATATTAAACCCGCTAACCTGATTCGTCGTCAAACGGATCAAAAATTGGTTTTAATTGACTTCGGGGCGGTCAAAAACGAAGTAAATACCGTGTTAGCCAATAATACTTCGGCCCAAACGGCGTTAACGGCCTTTTCCATTGGTACCGCCGGTTTTGCCCCGCCTGAACAGTTAGCCATGCGCCCGGTCTATGCCAGCGATATTTATGCAGTGGGAGTCACCTGTGTCTATTTGTTGACCGGCCGGACTCCCAAAGAAATTGAAATTAATAATCAAACGGGGGAAATGGAATGGGATCGCTACATCACGATTGGCGAATCCTTTGCCAAAGTTCTCCGGACCATGTTGGAAATTTCTATCCGGCATCGTTATAAAACGGCCCAACAGGTACTAGATGCGATGAATGTGCTTCCCTACGAGGAGGGGATGAAGCAGTCTTTACTGACGACTCCTCCCAAGGGTGGAGCAAGTCCTCCTAGCACGGGTCGCACGGAACCCCAAACGGGTTTTTCGGCTTCCTTTGGCACGGGGTTAAATACGGGGATTAAAACCGTCAATCGTTCCGAGGTGCAAACCAGTTTTAATACCCAACCTCAAACCAAGCTGAATACCAGGGGAAATCCTGCTGTAGGGGGGCGGAGCAGTCGGGCCGATGAGGGAATAGCGGCTCGTTCTCCCCGGAATGACGGCGATCGCGGGGCGGCTCCTACACCGATCGCCAATGGTGGCATGGGCTTTAACATGGCCGTGAAAGGGGGCGGGGGACGTAGTAGTCGGCGGACAGCCTCAGAACCGAGTACCAGTAGCCAAAATGAACCGATTCAATGGACAAATAAAGCCTTACTGAGTGCCTACGAAAAGGGACAACGGGATTTTGCGGATCAGGATTTGCAGGGGTTAGTCCTCACCAAAAGTTTTATTCCGGCCATTAATTGCTATAACGCCAATCTCAGTCGGGCGAACCTGGAAGGGGCGGATCTGACGCGGGCCGATTTTGGCAAGGCGACCTTGGCTGGCACTTCCTTGAAAGATGCCAATCTCAATGATGCTTATTTTGGATATGCCAATTTAGAGGGGGCCGACCTCCGGGGGGCCAAGTTAGCCGGGGCCAATTTTAAATATGCGACATTACGCGGGGCCAACCTGTGCGGGGTGGATTTAAGTATGGCCCAGATCAGTCAGGAGCAGTTAACCCTCGCCAAAACCAACTGGCGGACAGTGATGCCCAACGGCAAACGGGCCATGTGGTAAATCGAAGAGAGTACCCCATAGAAACCAGACTCGTTCGGGCTATCAATAACCCCGTAGTGATCGCTACTTCCTAATGCTTAAAATTTCTTTACACTAGGGGAAACTGACGCGAGGACTTTCGATGATAAATCCTTCCTTTTCCTCTGATAAGCCCAGGGTTGTGATTTTGGGAGGAGGCTTTGGGGGTCTTTATACGGCAACCCATCTGAAAAATGCCCCGGTGCACGTCACCCTCATTGATAAGCGCAATTTTCACCTCTTTCAACCCTTACTCTATCAAGTGGCGACCGGTAGTCTCTCCCCGGCGGATATTGCTTCGCCCCTGCGGGTGGTACTGCATAACCATCGCAACACCCAGGTACTTTTAGATGAAGCGATAGACATTAATCCCGAAGCGCAACGGGTGATCTTGAAGGATCATGAACCCATTCCCTACGATTTTTTGGTGGTGGCCACCGGGGTCAGTCATCATTATTTTGGGCGTGAGGAGTGGCGAGCGCTGGCTCCGGGGTTAAAAACCATTGAGGATGCCCTGGAAATGCGTCGTCGGATCTTTCTGGCCTTTGAAGCGGCGGAAAAGGAAACCGATCCCGCTCAACAGCAGGCCTGGTTAACCTTTGTGATTGTGGGCGGTGGCCCGACCGGGGTGGAGTTGGCCGGGGCGATCGCCGAAATTGCCCATAGTGATCTGCGCTTAAACTTTCGACGTATTGATACCCGTCAGGCCAAAATTCTTCTGGTTGAAGGGTTAGATCGTCTTTTACCCCCCTATCCTCCCACGCTCTCGGCCAGGGCAGAACAGGATTTAACCCAACTGGGCGTTACCGTCCAAACCCAAACCCTGGTGGTCAACTTAACCGCCGATCAAGTCACCGTGAAACAGGGGGAAGAACTTCATACCATTCCCTGTCGTACCGTACTGTGGGCCGCCGGGGTCAAAGCCTCACCCCTGGGGGAAGTCCTGGCCCAACGCACCGGTGCCGAATTAGACCGGGTTGGACGAGTAATGGTCACGGAAGATTTAAGTTTGCCCCAGTATCCCAATATTTTTGTCTTAGGGGATTTAGCCCATTGTTCCCAGGATGGCCAGCCCCTACCCGGTGTCGCTCCCGTGGCCATGCAACAGGCCGCCTATCTCTCCCGTTTAATTCCAGCTAAATTAACGGCCAAAACCTTGCCCCCCTTCCGTTATCGGGATTACGGCAGTTTAGCGGTGATTGGCCAAAATAAGGCGGTAGTCAATTTAGGATTTACCCAATTAACCGGGCTATTGGCCTGGATGATTTGGGTTTGGGCCCATATTTATTATCTGATTGAATTTGATAACAAGTTAATTGTGATGTTGCAATGGGGTTGGAATTATTTTGCCAAAGGACGTGGGGCCAGAATTATTACCGGTGAAGCCAAAGTCCTGTCGAAGGATCAGCCAGCCCAATCTCCGGCCTACGAGTTGGTGAAAAACTAAGCCCAAGGCGGGTTAAGACCGGATCTAGGCGATCGCCTCAAGCCCGTTGAGGACTTTGCCAATCCAAAGGTAAATAGATGGTGAACACCTCTTCCTGTTCGGATCGCTGTTTAATGGTTAATTTTCCCCCTAGGGCCTGAAACAGGTTTTTAGTCACGGTGAGATTGAGACTTAAACATCCCGTATCCGGCTGGAACATTAAGAGATCACCCAACGCTTTTAAGGGATTGGGTAAATAATTGGCCTGGGTATGAAATTGCACCTTAAGTTGCGGGCCTGCTGTACTGACCTGTAAGCGAATTTTGCCGCCCTGGGCTAAACTCCGCACAAATTTTTCAATCAGCCCGGTCAAAATCTGGTCTAACATCCCTGGATTGCTGACCACCTGGGGTAATTTTTGGGGTAATTCGACTACTAACTCTACCTGATGACGTTGGGCCTGGGCTTGCCACCGGGGAATCCGGCTTTCCAGCATTTGATCCAGAGACGTTAAAACAAGAGTAACAGGGGTCGTCGTTGGCTGATGACTTTCTAATTCCGTCGCTCGAAAAATTAATTCCATGCGGTCAATTTGCAAAGTACATTCTTGATCGATCGCCTGCAAACGTTGACGCACATCCTCCCCTAAGTTTTTTTTCCGCAGTAATAGACGAGTCAGTGTGCGAATGCTGGTTAAGGGAGTCCGAATTTCGTGGGTCAGGGCCTGCAATAACTCCACATCCAAAGAGGGTGAGGTCTGGGGTTCGGGGGTGTCTGGGGGGAGAGTCACCGGCGGGGGTGGGGGGGACGGTAAACCGGCGAGAGCTTTGAGTAATTGACGGCTGAAATCACTCACCAGGCGATAGTCAGGCGGTAAAAAAGCAAACCGTTCTACCTGCTGGTCGAGGGTGGGGAGTTGGGGGACGGCCCGCAGGTTTAAGCGCGATCGCAGGGTTAACCAGCCCCCTTTAAGGCGATCAGGTTCAAAGGAAAAATCAAAGGCCGGCAAACCCCGTTCATCTTCCCCTAGTACCATTAACAGGCCAAAGGCATCGGTCAAAACAAAACAAAATTGTTCGCTGGCCAGGGGGTCTTGGGAAAAGAGGGGTAATTCTTCGGTGGGGGGAGAGATGCCCGGTAAATGGGTCGCCGGGTCACTGGGTAACAAATGCAAGGTTTGCCAAGCTTTGGGCGTAAACACCCCCTGGTAAAAGCCTTGTAATAAATCGGGATGACTAATAACCGGCATCGGCCCGGTCAGAATCAGTCCCCTTGCCGGTAAATCTTCGGAGGCCGGGGTCATTAATAACAGTTGCTCTAAGGCCGCGATCGCCGCTTGCCATTGACGCTGAGTTTGCTGACGAGCCGCCCAAAAATCCTGCTCCGAGGGAGGCTCAAAAAAAGTCGCCAAAAAATCGTGATTCCGCCCCGTCTTGAGGACATCCCACAACCGTAAACAAGCACCCTGCACAACCATGGCCGACCCCTGACCCCAGTAAATACGCTCAATAACTCTAATAGTTAGATAGTAAAGGGATTTTCTAATTTTCTCTAGCCGTAGAACCGAACCAAGAAGCAGGGATAATCCCCCTAAGTTAACCCCAATGTGGCAGATGAACCTCCTAGGTTAAACGTCCGTTAGCCTGATGCAGGGTAACTTTTTGTAAAAACTCCTCCGTGAGCTTGAGAAAAGCTTTTGAGCCAGCCGTATTGGGCATGGCCGTGACGACGGGTTGAAAAGTATCTACCGCCTTCGCCACATTGACATCCATAGGAATATTATTGGTAAAAATTTGATGGGGTTGAAAATCCATATTGACCCGTTTCATCACTTGATTATAATAACGACTTAATAAATTCCCCCCCGACAAAATGAAAACCACCCCAATCAGGTTAATATTAAGCAGATCATCCGAAGCCCGATGACTGTCTTTCAATTTGGCAATGCGTCTTTCTAATAGCTGAATCCCCACAATAGATAAGGGTTCGGGTCGAGCCGGGAGCAAATAAAAATCACTGGCCGCAATGCCGCTACGGGTCAATAAATTATAGCCGGGAGCGCAGTCCAAAATAATAAAATCATACTCGTCTTGGATGGGAGCTAAAATCTTTTTAATTAACGCCCCTTCAAATTGATTCCAGACACTTTCAAAGTTTAAATCGGCTTGTTTTTGGGCTTCTTGATGGAGTTTTTCTGAGACCAAATATTCATCGTACAATTCAATATCACCGGGGAGTAATTCCAGACCTTCAATTTCACAAATCGCGGGACAAATAATATCCGAAATTTCTAACTTACTATGGGGATTCGGCTGAATGGCGTTTTCGATTAAATAACTGAGGGTTTTACGTTTTTTACGAATTTGGGCAAAATCCTGGGGAGCCATCAAACTCAAGGTGGCACTAATTTGTGAGTCTAGATCGAGGACTAAAACCCGCTTACCGTAATATTTGGCTAAACAGGTCGCTAAGTTAACCGTTAAGGTGGTTTTGCCTACGCCGCCTTTCATATTGACGGTACTAATAATGCTCACCATTGAGATTAGGCCGAATTACGAGAATTTTTAGTAGTTTAACAGAATCATTCTGGTTTGACTAGCCGAGGGAGCAAAAAGTTTCCCTAGAAATTCTGCCTAAATCGCTTACTCTTGATCGGTAAGGATGCGTAAACGCACGGATTTTTCCCCCGCTTCATCTAGTTGGACTTCAATAATTTCCTGGGTTAAACCTTCTAAAGCGGTTAATAAGGAGCGTAAATTAGGGGTACTGGCTCCCGTATCTACATAAAGGCGATCGGAGAGGGTTCCTAAGCGTTTCCAGGTGGTGAATAATTTAGCCACAAATTGTTCTAATTGAGTCGCTTGTCTCACTAAATCGGCGGCAGTATTTAAACAGTCTAATCTGAGGGCTTCTTCGAGGGCTAATTCTAAATCGAGGGGAAATTTTTTGAGGGTTTGCACTTGGGCGGCGGCATCTAAATATTTAGATAAACTGCGGGCCGAACTGGTTA
>JAYKIP010000199.1:0-3895 GCA_035286205.1 Merismopediaceae cyanobacterium | reverse complement strand
AGGCTAGAAAATATAAGTTACGAGACCCATTTTGAGTTGTTTAAAACTATTTTCTGTTGTTACTGTATGTTAAGTAATTTGCCTTGACCAGCTTTTTCTTAACAAAATCTTTTTTTCGAGGTTCCCTACTGGCAACCAAGGCTAATGCCGATAAATATCCTGCTCAACAGGCTCTACTGCTAGACATTATCAAAAAAGGCGGAACCGTCATTGCTTGTCCCATGTGTATGAAAAAATATGGGGTTGCTGAAGCCGATCTGTTGCCAGGCATCAAAGTGGGTAATCCCCAGTTAACCGGCACGGCATTGTTTCAAGATGATACAAAAACCCTGTCTTGGTAAGCCCTTGCTTTCTGGGCGGATAACTTGCCACGAGAATAGACCCTATTAGAGGGGCCGTTGCCCTGGCCTAGCCTTGGCGATCGCCAGTAAACCGTGAAAAGCCTCTATAATAGCCAAAAATTCTTTGTGGTGAGAGGACAATCATGGCAGTCTCGTTAAAACAAGCCCTGGTGGTGGGAAGTTATATCATCGGCCAACGGCTCAAGGGCAGAAAACGGTTTCCCCTCGTGTTAATGTTGGAGCCGCTTTTCCGGTGTAACTTGGCTTGTCAGGGATGCGGCAAAATTCAACATCCCGCCGAAATTCTCAAACAAAACCTGTCGCCGGCAGATTGTTTTAAAGCCGTTGAAGAATGTGGTGTTCCCGTTGTCTCGATTCCTGGCGGTGAACCCCTACTCCATCCCCAAATTGATGAAATTGTGGCGGGTTTAGTTGCTCGTAAGAAGTTTGTCTATCTCTGTACTAATGCTATCCTATTAGAAAAAAGTCTGGATAAGTTTCAACCTTCCCCCTATCTAACCTTTAGTGTTCATCTGGACGGTTTACGGGAAGACCATGATCGGGCGGTGGATCGGGATGGGATTTTTGATAAGGCGATCGCCGCGATTAAGGCCGCTAAGGCCAAAGGGTTCCGGGTCACCACCAATACCACCATTTTTGAAGGGGCCAAACCCGAAACGGTACAGGAATTTTTTGATTTTGTGCAGGGTCTAGGGATTGACGGCATGATGATTTCCCCTGGATATAGTTACGCCTGGGCACCGGACCAAGACCATTTCCTCAAGCGAGAACAAACCCGCGCCCTGTTCCGGGAAATTTTAATGCCCTGGAAAACGGGTAAAAAGCAGTGGAATTTTAACCATAATCCTCTCTTTTTAGATTTCCTGATGGGAGATAAGGACTATGAATGTACACCCTGGGGAAGTCCCAGTTATAGCGTTCTCGGCTGGCAAAAACCCTGTTATTTACTCAATGAAGGTTACTATCAAAGTTTCCAAGAATTATTAGATAAAACCGATTGGGAAAAGTATGGTCACAAGAGCGGCAATCCCCAATGTGCGGACTGTATGGTACATTGCGGTTATGAACCAACGGCGGCTGTAGATGCGTTAAAACCGGCCAATATGGGACGGGCTATGGGTAGTTTACTGAGTGCCTAAAGGGTCACATAAGATTGAGTATTACGGGCAAGCCTATTGAATCACTGTGGTATTGAATAGGCTTGATGCTCATCCGGTTAATTCTGCGGCATAATAAGTCTTTTTGCCATTTTCTTTATTACTAATAATTAACCCTAGTTCTTCAAGAATTTCTAGGCAGTTGGCAATGGCTTCCGGCTTTTTCTTCCCTGAAAACTGTTCTTCAATTTGCTTGATTGTCCATTCTCGTTTATCGGCGCGTAGAAGTTCACGAATGACGGAAAGTTGTTCTTTAATCGTTGAAGGAAATGGAGAGGTTTCTCTAGCTGTAGTGGGTAGGGTTTCTTCAATTTCGATCCCTTCAATTTCGGGTTGAGCCGTGACCTGTTCAGGGGCTTGATAGTCGGGACGGAGCCAACGAATGAGTCCATTTTTTTCTTCCTCTGCCCTTTCTAAATTAAGAGCTACCAAACGTTCTAAAATTTCGCTATCTGTAAGGGTTTGAGGCCAACCATAGGCAGTGAAAACCGCAGTATCTAATTCGTCATGAATTTGTTTGAGAATAGAAACTAAAGCACGGTTGTTCAAAGCTTGATCAGATTCAGAAAAAGTTTCTCCTTTTCGCATTTTTTCGAGGAGATTATACATTCCTGTCAGGGTAATATCAGGATGATTAGCCTGAACGGTTTTACGGTGATTGTCTAGTTTTTCTCCTAAATCTCGAATTTGTTGTTTTAAGGTTTCAGAAGAAGCAGGAAAAGGAAATTTCATAAAACAATCACTATGATTATAATTAGGATCATTTCCTACGCCTAAAAAAGCACCTGTTTTTAGTGACCATAAAACATGGATTTTTGAAGATAAAATACCCAAGTAATAACTATCCTCTAAAGAGATCGCAATTAATTTAGCATCAGGTAAAGTAGCCGAGTTTAAAAATGTAAAAATTCGATGCTTGGCTGTTCGGCAGGTTGCAATATAACGATTAAGCGATTGATTTGCTTTCCTTAAATCTGGACGATTTCTACCAAACAGCCACCAATTTTCCCGAAAAAATTTATCTCGATTTGTATCTCTTGATGGCTTAACTTTATCTAAAAGGATTTGGTAAAGAGCCGGATACTGCAAAGATACCTCTTGCTGAGTAAATCCATAGAAATCAATTACCCATCTATGTTGAGGATTTTGGACTAAATCTCGACCAATCAGATAAGGCTTGATAACCTCTGGTAATTGATGAGATTGAATACCTAATGACTTCAAACTTTTTTGATTCAATCTAAAACCTTCACCGGATAGAATTATCCCTTGAAAAGATAATCCAAGGTTAGCTTGCAATCTTACTAATTCCTGAGTATTTTCACCAATCGTTAAATTAGTATTAATTTTGCCAATATTATGTGAAAATTCAACTTTGCTGACTCCCTCTTGGTCTGTAATTTCTTTTGTTGAAATTAATAAGTTACCCGAATACTCTCCTAAAGCACAAGCCGTCATTGCAACTCTAACGGCGGCTCCATCTTTCGTATCTACCCAGGGATGATCAGGAATAGCAAAAATTAAAGATAAATTTTTATCCTGAGAAAGATAATTTTCGACAACTCTTCGATTAAAAGGTTGGGTAATACTATTGGTTGTAATTAAACCAAAATGTTTAATTTTTCCCTCGGCTAATAACTTGGCGGCTTTATTCCACCAATACATCACTAAATCGGCTGATTCCGGTACTTCTTTATACACTTTTCTTAACGTTTCAACATAACCATCCCCTAGCAAATTTCGCATTCTTTTATTACCAATAAAAGGCGGGTTAGACACAATATAATCTGCTTCAGGCCATTGAGCGGGACGAGGACGAACATAATGCAAAATTTTGACTTGATCTGTGGGATCAGGGACTTTTTCGCCGGTCACTGGATGTTCAATGGTTTTCCCCCCCCAGCGTGTTCTCACTTTCCCCGTTTTCGGGTCAACCGCCGTTTTAACCTTGTCATAGGCTAACACCGCATCTCTAAATTCAATATTTTTATATTCACGCAAAACAGGCTCAATCGGGGGTAAGGTTCCAAATAAACGAAAATGCCATTGTAAATAACCAATCCAGATCACTAAATCGGCGATCGCGGCGGCTCTAGGATTAATTTCAATGCCTAAAAATTGGGAGGGATTAACTTTTTCAAACTCTAATTTTAACTGAGATTTTCCCGTCACGGTTTCCAAACGATTAAAAACCTCTAACTCCAAAGTTTTCATTAAATCTAAAGTGACATAGAGAAAATTACCCGAACCACAGGCCGGATCAAGTACCTTGATTTCTCTTAATTCCTTTAAAAAATTCTCTAAAACAGCCTTGGCTAAATCAACCTTTTCTTCGTGAGTTGCCTCGGATTCTGTATCTAAAATATGTTCCACCTC
>JAYKIP010000198.1:0-5294 GCA_035286205.1 Merismopediaceae cyanobacterium | reverse complement strand
ATGGGGAACATAAAACCAATCGGGAGCAACAGCACCCTTTTCTAGGGATTCTGGATGCTCTGGCAATCGCCAATAAATCCCACAATCTCGACCCAGACAGTAATTACCGTCAGGATGTAATTGCTCTAAAAGGGGTGTAATAGTATGCGTTAAAAGGTCTGCTTGGGGAGGCTCTTGATAGTTTTTCACAAAACTTCCATCTTTATCGGGAAGTTGGGTGTGGTCGGGTAAAGGGGAAGCGCAATACGCGGTGGCCGAAGGTTCCTGAATTGTGGTTGAGGATTGTACCGTTTGGGTCATTAAACTCATCTTTATTCCCCTATTTTTGTTATCTAGCTTTTATTCTACAACTGTTCTTGGAAACCTGTAAAAACGATGCCTGATCTCAATGCTATCCCCGGAATGACCGCTCTGCGCTCCCATACCCAAGGCGATCCTCGTATCAAAATTGCCGTGCTGGATGGAGCCGTTGACTTAGAGCGGGCTTGTTTTCAAGGAGCCAATTTAACCCGTCTTGATCCCTATTGGGCAGAAGAATTTCCCATTGATTCCCAACACTTACAAGCCTTTTTAGCAATAGAAAGTAGCGGTAAAAGTGACGAAGAAAAAGGGGAAATGATCGAGGCCGCCATTCCCGATGAAAACATTCGCCACAGTCTCCATTTACGCTTCCATGCCAATCATATTATTAGCACTATTTGCGGTCAACCGGATTCACCCGTAGAAGGCATTGCTCCTAATGCTACCGTCATTAATATTCCCATCGCCTACGGTAACGAAGATTTTATTAATCCCTTGAATTTATCCCGTGCCATTAGTACCGCCATTGAACAGGGAGTTAATATTATTCACTGTGCGGCTTGTCATCCCACCCAAAGCGGACTAGCTCACGAATTTATTGATAAAGCGATTCGTCAAGCCCAGGAGAATAATATTTTAGTCATCGCGCCAGGCGGCAATGATAAAGGTGAACGTTGGTGTGTTCCTGCTGTGTTAGATAATGTTCTGACCGTAGGAGCCATGAAAGATACGGGAGAACCCTTTAAATTTAGTAATTTTGGCGGTAAATATGCAACCCAAGGCATTCTTGCGCCTGGGGAGAATATTCTAGGGGCACAACCCAGCACCGACGAGCCGATTCGTAAAAAAGGAACTAGCTGTGCGGCTCCCATTGTGACAGGGACAGCCGCTTTATTAATGAGTTTGCAGTTAGAACAGGGTTTGTCTCCCGATGCGGAAGCGGTGCGGGCGGCTTTGACCAATAGTGCCATTCCCTGCGATCCCAATGAAGTTGAAGAACCTGAGCGTTGCTTATTAGGAAAACTTAATATTGCAGGGGCTTATGAATTAATAACAGGCGAGAAATTACAAACCGTTGAAGTAGCCGATGATTTGCCGAATCCTGTACAAGAAATGGCCGTCATTCCCACCGCATTAACCTCCCCTGTGATTTCATTTCCTACCATCGAGATTGCTAATCAGGAAACAACGATAACAGCAGCGATCGCCTCTTCTAATGATAATAGTCAAACCCACAGCGATATTGTTGCCAATAATGTTGTTCCGAGTCAACGTTCAAACCTGGTTTATGTGCTAGGAACTTTAGGCTATGATTTCGGCACAGAAGCCCGTCGGGACACCTTCAAACAATTAATGCCTACCCTAATACTAGAAAATCTGGAATTACCTCCTAATCCCTATGATGCGCGGCAAATGGTAGATTATTTAGAAACTAATCTATCAGAAACTAAGTCTTTAATTTGGACAGTCAATATTGAACTCACGCCCATCTATGCAATTAAACCCGTAGGAGCTTTTGCCGCCGAAATTTATCAAGTGATGCAAGCCATGTTAGCCGGTCAAATTTTATCGGAAGCCGATGAAGATTACATTGAACGGGTAAGTATTCCAGGCATTCTGACTGATGAAACCGTGAAACTATTTTCAGGACAGGTTATTCCTGTGATTAAAGTGAATAGCCCCAGGGGAATGTATGGTTGGAAAGTCAATACTTTAATCGAATCAGCCTTAGCAACGGTCAGGGCAGATCAAGAATTAGCCGATGAGACCAGAATGCGTCGTTCTTTGACCAGTTTTCTCAATCGAGTTTATTACGATCTACGCAATGTTGGTCAGATTGCCCGCGATCGCGCTTTAAATTTTGCCGCGACCAATGCTTTTCAAGCGGTACAAACCTTTTCCCAGGCGGTAGCTATGGGGATGGAATTGCATAGTATTGAAGTGGAAAAAAGCCCTTTTTGTCGCTATGGCAGTGAATGTTGGGATGTTAAATTAAAATTCTTTGACCCCGAAAATGGTCTGCGGGCTAAACGAGTTTTTCGCTTTACTATTGATGTCAGCGATCGCACGCCTGTGACTTTGGGGGAAGTTCGTTCCTGGGCAGTTAGCTCTTAAATATTCAGGCAGTGATTCAATGGTAGTGGTCATCTGAGGAGCTTATTTAGCAAAGATAAAGTCGAAATTAATTAACAGGAAATCATGCCCAATCCCCCCTCTCAATTAGGCTTTTCTATGACTCTACTCTTTTCCTTCCTCTTTTTAAACTTAAAAAATGTTGTGAAAATCCTTAAAAAATAGTTGTTAGCTTAACATAAATTTTGCTAAAGTCTAATATCCTTTGCGCTCAGGGATTGAGTCAATTCCCAAAACCGATGTTAGACTTTGCCCGTCCTTTGTACCCCTGGGTCTTAACGGCCACACGCCATAATCCGGAAGGGGGTCATAAACTGTTGATCGAAACCCTTAAAAACCTCGATCGCTTTACCCGGTTCACCAAAAGTCCGTTACCCTTTGCTCTGCTGGATCACGCTTTTCATTATGCCGATCCACGCTTGAGTCAAACCCTGTGGGGCTTAGATTTTCCCAATCCGTTGGGGTTAGCGGCGGGATGCGATAAGGACGGAGAGGCGGCGGCGGTTTGGCCTCATTTGGGTTTTGGCTTTGTGGAGTTGGGGGGGGTTACCTACCATGCTCAACCGGGTAATCCGAAACCTCGGTTATTTCGTTTACCAGAGGATCAGGGCTTTTTAAATCGGTTGGGAGGCAATAACCAGGGGGCCAAAATTGTGGCGGAACGCTTACAACAAACCTGGGAAAACTATCCCCGTTCTACGCCGGTCGGGATTAATTTAATTAAGTCTAAAATGACACCTTTGGAAGCGGCTCCGGAAGATTATGTGCAGAGTTTTCAATGTTTAGAAATGGTGGCAGATTATTTTGTGATTAATGTCAGTTCTCCCAATACCCCAGGACTGCGATCGCTGCAAAATATTGAAGCATTGGCCAAAATTGTGACTGCCTTACAGAGCGTCAATGGACAAAATAAACCGTTATTGGTGAAAATTGCGCCGGATTTATCCTGGGAAGAAATTGATCAAATTCTTCACCTCGCCCAACGCTATCACCTAGCGGGCATTGTGGCCACCAATACCACTTTGCAACGGCAGGGATTAAACACAAGCGTTTTGGAAGCAACGGGTCAAAACATTACCTCGGAGGCTGGGGGAATTAGTGGTGCGCCCCTACGACAACGTTCTACGGAAATTATTCGCTATATCTATCAACAAACCCAGGGACAATTGCCGATTGTGGGGGTGGGGGGGATTTTTACGGCGGAGGATGCCTGGGAAAAGTTACAGGCCGGAGCCAGTCTCCTCCAGTTTTATACCGGCTGGATTTACCAAGGCCCCTGGGCGACCAAGCTGATTTTACGGGGATTAGCCCAAAAACTAGAACAGCAGGGATTGGCCCAGATCCAGCCGGCGATCGGTCGTGGTGTGACCCTGACTTAGGCTAGTCGTTCCCGACCAAAGGGGCAGAATTTATTGTCCATCGGCGGTAACTTTAAGTTATGTTAAGAAAAGCTATTTTTTTGGGTTATTACTACCGATTACGCTGTGAACATTCTCTCTGGTCTCTTTGCTCCTCCTAAACCCCACGCAACCAAAGATCAAACTCCCCATCCCCCCAAGGGTCGGAAAAAGAAGAAAAAGGGGGGCATTGAACTAAAAACCCCAGCAGAGATTGCCATTATGCGTCAATCTTCGGCCATTGTGGCGACGGTACTAAAGGAAATTGCGGCGATCGCCGAGCCAGGGATGACAACCGGGGATTTAGACCACTATGCCGAAAAACGGTTACGGGAATTGGGGGCGACTCCCAGTTTTAAAGGCTATAACGGCTTTCCGGCTTCTATTTGTGCCTGTGTAAATTCTGAGGTGGTGCATGGCATTCCCAGCAAGAAAAAAGTGATACGAGCGGGAGATATTGTCAAAGTAGATACGGGAGCTTATTTCCAGGGATTTCATGGGGATTCTTGTATTACGATTCCCATCGGTAAGATTTCCCAAAAGGCTGATCGTCTGGTGAAGGTGGCCGAAGCGGCGATGTATCAGGGCATTGACCAGGTAAAAGCCGGGAATTATTTGATGGATATTGCCGGGGCGATCGAAGATTATGTGAAAAAATACGGTTATGCCGTTGTGGAAGAATTTACGGGTCATGGGGTCGGGCGCAATTTACATGAAGATCCCCATGTATTTAATGCTCGGACTCGTCAGTTACCCAATGTGCAGTTAAAGGCGGGGATGACCCTGGCCATTGAACCGATTGTTAATGCCGGCTCACGTTTCACCAAAACCCTCCGCGATCGCTGGACGGTGGTAACAGTGGATAATGCCCTATCGGCCCAGTTTGAACATACGGTTTTAGTCACCGAAAGGGGCTATGAAATTCTCACAGACCGCAGTCAGGTTTAAACCCAGTTTTTCTGATAAGAGACTTTGCCAAGGGGCGATCGCGGTGGGGATGAGTTGATTAAGAGTTCATGGAAAGCAAAAATTTCTTTTCTAGGGTTTTTTAATGAGGGCGATCGCCGTAGAATTGGGTCATACATTTATTTCTTTTACTATTGTTGGCAATTGTAATTATTTAGAGTTTTAAAGATATGTTTTGATAAAACTTTCGGCGTTTAGGCATTCAAAATCTGCAATTGCCTGAATTAATCTTCGATTGCCAGAAACGAAACAGTCTGTTTGGCCATATTTGGCAGATAGCAGAAATGTTGAATCCCGTAACAAAACTTTACATTTAAAGACGTAGTAACCCCAAAACGATGAAATTAGTTTGCATAAACAATCCTCCTGAACCAGTGTACATAGTGGTTTCATAAACACTAATCTCTATATTGTTGAGACTCATTTAGAGTAGCTTGTCGAACATCACAATATTGTATCACCAATAACCTCAATCCGATTCCTAAAGAGGGTTTTATC
>JAYKIP010000197.1:0-6054 GCA_035286205.1 Merismopediaceae cyanobacterium | reverse complement strand
AAAAATAGTATTAAGTTTTTTGACACACTTAACATATCCAATTTTCTAAATATCGCTTGGGTTCATCAGGTATTCCTTCGGTTAGCCAGATGATTGCATCCTCCTCCGGTTTATCAGGATTAACCCAAATGATACCCTGGATTTCTGGAAGTTTTTTAGCGGCTTGACTAAAATATCTTCGTGCTGTTTTGTCATCTAAAGAAATTACTCTTTTATCACCACTTGCTAAAGCCGCTTCAATCAAACAATAGTCTTTAAAAATGGCGTTTTTAATGTTAAAAATAGTTTCATCAGAAACTGCTGGATAAAAATATAAAACTTGTTTTTCAAGCCGCTCACGGAGAGCATTGTCTTCAGAATCTTTTTGGTATAACCATTGTCTTTTAGCAATCATCGTTTTTTGCCACGCTCTTGAGAACCTTGAAGCATGACGATCCCATTCTTCTCCAATAGCAGGAGTCATATAAAGACTATACTCTAATTCTTTCATTTTTACTAAAAAATCTCGACAAACTTGAGATAGACAATTACTCGGTGGATCTCCCGCCGCACGAGCTACAGAAGCATCAACAACAAGATAACAGACTGACTGTTTAGACATGAATTTATGATTCTAAAACTAATTTAGAGCTTACTGCACGGACATAGCGACTATCCTCATCAAAAAAAACATCACTGAAATCAAGAGGAAAGTCTCCATAAGCTCCCGACGAATCAAGTTCTGCTGAGGTAATTTGAGTAACACCATTTTCTTGACGATTAAACCAATGAAAAATTACTTTTCTATAATTAATTTTTTCTTCAGCTACTAGAGTTTGAATACGAGTTAATAATAAATCACTATGGGTTTCAACAATAACTTTAACACCTCGATTAGCGGCATCCACTAATGGTTGTGCTAAATTAGCTTGAGCACGAGGATGAAGGTGTAATTCAGGTTGTTCGAGGTAAACTAACTGACCAGGTTGAGCAACTAATAAAGCAACTAAGACTGGCAAAACTTGAGATACTCCAACACCTACATCCGCAAGATTAACCATTGTATGATCATCATTTAATGAAAATCCTACCTGTAATTCAATGTCCACATCATTAGGACGGGATGCTGTTATTTTTGAAGTTAAGCCTAATAATTGAAGATAGTCATTTAATTTTTGAAGACGCGAATCGTGAATAGTATGCCAATAGTGAATACGAGTTGCAAAATAATGATCAAATGTCCCTACAAATCTTTCAATACTGCTAACTGGATACATCCTCTCTGGCTTATTCCTTAAACAAGGTAGGTGAATGATATTAATAATTAGATTGGTTAAAATTTTAATGTCTATACTATTATCATAAACTGAATTAAACAAACGTATAATGGGTGAGTGACTTTCTGGGGTGATATTGTGATCGCTTAAAGGCAAATTTTCAGAAACATCTGATTTTTGTTCCATTATACACCTTAGCGATAAAAAATAATTGAATTGATTAATATTTAACATAATGTCATCTTTAGATTTAGGTAATGGAAAACCAAAGGTCTGCCATTTTTTGAGTTTCTGAATTTGATTAAATATATCTTCTTGAGACGATTCCAAGTTATAATTAATAGCAAAAATTGAATGATCAGACATAGAATAGCCACATTCTGTTTGCGCTACTCCTAAGCCGATCGAGTTTTGTTGAAAAATATTTTTAAAATAACAAGCGTCATTGTTCTGATGAGCAAAATCTACTTTCAGTGAAAAATCCTTATCTAGTTCTTGAGTTTTAAGGCCTGATTTGTTTAAGGATAAAAATTGAGTGTATGATGTAAATTTTACATTAGCACCGGACAATAACAAACCGCCCGGATCGTAGGATGCTTCTAGTGTCTGCTTCATCATCAATAACGGTTGCATAATACTAGATTTTCCAGCACTATTCGCTCCTGCCAGTACTGTCAACGGTCGAACCTCAATACGACTCTCTTCATAAAGAGATTTAAACCCTTGCACGGTTATCCCCGTAATTCCTTGCTCTTCTCCGGTTGGAGATTCTTGTACATTATTCATTATCGTCATTACCGTCAGATTAGGATTAACCTCATTTTAACTGACATGGGCATTAAGATAGCCAGATTAATTTATTATAATTAAATTCTCTGCCAACTATTAACCCATGTTACCGATCCGTGATTCTGTCCGTCAGACCTCTGGTTATGTGCCAGGGGAACAACCTCAAACCCAGGATTTTATTAAGCTCAACACCAATGAAAATCCCTATTCTCCCCCCGCTAGTATTTTTACCCGTCTTCAGGCGGAATTAGCAAAAGTTCGGCTTTATCCGGATCCGGTTTCAACCCAACTTCGGCAAGCGGCGGCTCAGGTTTTTGGGGTCAATTTAAATCAGGTTTTAGCCGGCAATGGCTCCGATGATATTTTAAATATTGCCTTGAGAACCTTTGTTAATCCGGGGGAAACCGTTGCATTTTTAGATTTAACCTATTCCCTTTACCGAACGATCGCCGCTGTCCATGGAGCCGTGATCAAAACAGTTCCCCTAGGAGAAAATTTTGAGTTAACAGGCCCCCTGATTTGTCCTGAAGCTAAATTAATTTTTTTAGCCTCTCCGAATGCTCCCATTGGCAGTCATTTAAACCGCGAATATTTAGCAGAAACCTGCGCCCAGGCGACGGGCATTGTCTTAATTGATGAAGCCTATATTGACTTTTCCGATGAAACCCACTGGGATTTTTTAAAGCAATTTGAGAATGTAATTATTTCGCGGACGTTATCCAAAAGTTATAGTCTGGCGGGAATGCGGGTCGGTTTCGGGATTAGTTCCCCGGCGATCATTGCCGAAATGGATAAGGTGCGAGATTCCTATAATTTAGACCGTTTAGCCCAATGTTTAGGAACGGCGGCTCTACAGGCAACCGATGAATTTAAACCGATTTGGCAAAAAATTCGGCAGACTCGTGAATTTTTAATGCAATCTTTGACAGATTTAGATTTTAATGTGTTACCGTCTGATGCCAATTTTGTGTTAGCGTCTCCCCAATGGATAGCCGCCGATCAACTTTATGAACAATTAAAAGTGCGTAAAGTTTTAGTAAGGTATTTTAACCAACCTCGGATTACCGATTATGTGCGAATTACCATCGGGACGGAGGAAGAAACCCAGGCGTTATTAACAGCAATTACGGAGATTAAAAAATCAGTTTAGGGGGAATCAGGGCGATCGCTGAGGTGACAATAGGCTCGCTGGAAACTGAGGGGAGATTCCAATCGGTGAGCTTGTAAAAAAGCCGGGTCTAACATCAGGGGATAGGTGGGGCCGTCATACACTAAATGCCCTTCACTTAAGACGAGGGTGCGATCGCATAGTTCTAAGACTAAATCTAAATCGTGGGTCGCAATTAGCTGGGTTAACGGTAAGGAATGTAATAGATGAATTAACCGTCGTCGGGCCGCTGGATCGAGTTGGGCCGAAGGTTCATCTAACACTAAAATGGCCGGTTCCATGGCCAAAACCCCGGCGATCGCCACCCGTTTTTTTTCTCCCCCAGAGAGGCAATCGGGATGGCGCGGGCCATAGACAGACGGTTCCAGTTGCACCGTCAATAAGGCTTGCTCAACCCGTTGACTTAAAACCGGATCTTTAAGACCTAAATTTTTGGGGCCAAAGGCAATATCATCCCATACCGTTGTTAAAAATAATTGATCATCGGGATTTTGGAAAACGAATCCCACCTGGGTACGAATCGCTTTTAGAGACTGCGGTAAAACGGGCTGAGATCCGATCCAAATTTCTCCCGATTGCTGGGCAATTAAACCATTAAGATGAAATTGTAACGTGGATTTACCCGATCCATTGGCCCCAATTAAGGCCACTTTTTCTTGAGCCTCAATCTGAAAATTAATATTCCTTAAAGCTTGGGTACCATCCGGATAGGTATAACTTAGATTTTTACAGATAATAGCGGACACTCGTTACAATCCTTTTTTTGTTAGCGCGTAGGGCGGCTTTCAAGAAAATAGTGGTTTGATTATGTAATAAATTTTCCCACCAGGTGCGGGTGACAAAAGTGGGAATAATGACCGTAAATAAAGTGCCTTTATGCTGTTGCTCAAAGTCATTCACATAATCCACAATCGGCGTAATGACCGAACGATAGGGAGACTCTAAAATCACTAAAGCTACATCCCCGGCAAATTCCTGCCAACGTCGCTGTAATTTCTCTCGATCCGTGCCACCAATATCCACATGAATCCCCACCGTATAATCGGCGATCGCGCGGGCATAATCTAAGGCTTCTAACGTACCGCGATTTAAATGACCCACGACCACAATAGCCGGATGATTCATCACCGTCGGAAGCGGTTGGGGGGGATAATGATGGGGAGAAATATGCTCTAAACTTAAGCGGTCAGCCACATATTGATAATGAGCATGAATTTTTAGAAATAGCACAACAACCAGGGGAATTGCAATCACCACTAACCAAGCCCCCAGTTGAAATTTAGTGATCACAATGACCGTTAAAACTAATGAAGTAGCAAGCGTTCCAATGCCGTTCATTAATGCCCTAGCGTGCCAACCAGAGGATGGATTTTGAAACCAATGACGCACCATGCCCGCCTGGGACAAGGTAAAGGAGGTAAAGACTCCCACCGCGTAGAGGGGAATCACGGAGTTCACATTCCCCTGAAAAATAATGATTAATAAAGCCGCCAATAAACTCAATACCATAATGCCGTTGGAATACACCAGGCGATCGCCCAATAAAGCGAGTTGACGGGGTAAAAAACCATCACGACTGAGGAAATAACACAGCCGGGGAAAATCAGCAAAACTGGTATTGGCGGCCAACAATAAAACAAAAAGAGTGGCTAACTGAAGAAAATAATAAATAAAATTATCCCCAAAGATAATTAATCCCAACTGGGAAACAATCGTTTGACCCTCTTGATGAACAATATGATAGGCATTAGCGAGATAGGTAATCCCTAAAAACATCACTCCTAAAATGCCCCCCATCCATAATAAAGTTAGACGAGCATTTTTCCATTCCGGCGGTTTAAAGGCTAACACCCCATCGGAAATTGCTTCAACCCCAGTCATCGCAGAACACCCTGCTGAAAAGGCTTTTAAAATAATAAATAGACTGAAAGAATTAACGGCGGGGAAATCCCCATAGGCCGGTGGACTATAGCCCTGGACTAACCGCAATAAACCCACCATAATTAACAGCAAAATACACCCAATAAAGGCATAGGTGGGAATCATAAAAATGCGCCCCGATTCCCGCACCCCGCGTAAATTAACCACCATTAAAAGAAAGATAAATAACAGACACAGATCCACCGTCCAATCTTCTAACAGGGGTACAGTAGCCGTTAAAGCGGCCGTTCCCGCCGAGACACTCACCGTCACCGTCAAAATATAGTCAATCATCAACGACGCGGCGGCAATTAACCCCGGATAAAGCCCTAAATTTTCCCGCGCCACAATATAGGAACCCCCTCCCTTCGGATAGGCCTGAATCGTCTGCCGGTAGGACAGCATCACAATGATCAAGAGGACAACAATGGCCAGGGCGATCGGGAGAGCATACCCCAGGGCAAAACTCCCCACCGTCACCAACACAATCAGAATTTCCTCCGTCGCATAGGCCACCGATGAGAGGGCATCCGATGACAGTACCGCTAGGGCTTCCGCATTACTTAACCGTTCCTCAGCATGGGCACTGGTGGGTAATTGGCGACCCAGTAAGAGAGTTTTCAGTTGGGCAAAAAGCGTCATACAAAATCAGTCCACCAGAAGCATCCCACAAGCATGGTAAGCACAGTTTGAGACTCCGGTGATTATAACCCACCGGTTCATGAAGTATTCTATAGTATCTAAGTTAACAGTTGGTCGTGCTGAGATAGGTGTGTATGGAGTGTCTTCCCCCGTTAAATCAAGATACACTGTGGGCGATTTTGCAGGAAACCCTGAGTGATGAAACCGTTAATGCTTTAGTGGCCCACTATTTAGGTTATCGTTACGACCCGACTACCCAGGGTTGGGATGTCAGCCAGG
>JAYKIP010000196.1:0-2773 GCA_035286205.1 Merismopediaceae cyanobacterium | reverse complement strand
TCCATGCTTTTAATTTATACCAGTAATAGATTAAGACCCGGTAAAATATCTTCCCCGGATAAATGAGTCGGCATAGCAACAATTTCCACTGGTTGATTAGCCCGGTAAATTTCTACTTGCTGTTGTTGGGGATTAATTAACCAACCCAGTCTTAGTCCTGAAGCTAGGTACTCTAGCATTTTGTCTTGTAAGGGCTGGAGGCGATCGCTTTTTGAGCGTAATTCAATGACGAAATCAGGACAAAGGGGGGGAAATCCTTCTTTTTCAGCTGGCGTTAATTTTTCCCAACGGGCTAGTGAAACCCAAGCGACATCAGGAGAACGATTGCCGCCTTTAGGCAGATTAAATATTGTAGAAGAACTAAAGACGACTCCTAATTGAGTTTGACGATTCCAAATAATAAGATCGGCAATTAAGTTTGCCTCCCGATTGCCACTTTCTCCAACAACGGGCGACACAATAATTAGTTCTCCGCTCTTACTTAGCTCTAGTAGAGTATCTGGATTATTCTGGCAGAGCTGATAGAAGTTTTTGGCATCGAGTTGAACTAATGGTTTCAAGTTCAAGATGGTTGTCATAATTTATCTCACCATCACCAAATATTCACAGTATTACGATAACAACATTAAATTCTTGCCGATTTGCGGCTCATGCGATAGGTAAATTCACTAACCGAGGGATTGGGTTTGGTTGGGTCAATGGTGCGGGTGGATTGTTTCCAGTGTTTTCTGTCGGCTAGTTGACTAATTATTTTACCTGTTTCATCTTTAGAAAGTTGTAGCCACATTTTTCCATCTACTTCGCAGAAAAATTCTTCGATCCAGGCTCCTCGATCTACTTGCACAAAATTCTGTTGTGCTAACAAACTTGCTTTCTTTTTGTTTAATCCAAACTGCTGTTGAATTTCTTCGGCTCCTTGAAAGAACAGATAATGTTTTCCGGTTCCTACTCTCCATAGACGACGCTCGCAGTGGGGACAGAAGAATTGAGCAGTTTTATTACGACGACTACGTTGATTGGCCATAGAGAAAAGTGATTAACAAGTTGGGGATGAGGGCTATTGGCGATGATGATTACTGAGTGTAGTTTGAAGACTCCTTTGGAAAAATTTTAGACAATAAAACCCCTACTAACCAAAACTTGTGAGTGCACTCGTTGGTGTCTTCTCGACGAAGTTTACAGCAAATTTCTTGCTGGGCTAGAGAATTATTGAAAGTGGGTCAGGTCATAACCTTAAAAGCGGTGTCACAACCTAGGGGCTATCCTACACGGCATTTTGCAAAATGGCAACTTTTCCAAAAGATTTTTTTGATGCCATGAGGGAATGATGGGAACATAGACGACTGGGCGGTAGAATACAAGAGAAATTGTGCCTTGTCAAGGAGAAATAACGGCATGAGTCTGCTGGGTAACATTATTTGGCTAGTCTTTGGGGGCTTCCTCGCGGGTATTGGCTATATTTTGGGCGGCTTGTTGGTCTGTGTGACGATTATTGGCATTCCCTTTGGACAACAGGCGATCAAGTTAGGGGTGGCAACGATGACTCCCTTTGGTCGTGAGATTGTCCCTACGCCAGAGGCGGGCAGTTTGCTGAATATGGTGCTCAATGTGATCTGGATTGTGGTCATTGGTTGGGGAATTGCGGTGACGCACCTGACTTCAGCCCTGATTTTAGCGGTGACGATCATTGGGATTCCCTTCGCGCTTCAGCATCTTAAGTTGATTCCGTTGGCGTTGTTTCCCTTTGGCCGGGAACTGCGTTAAGGACTCTGGATTCTATTTGTCGGGATGATAGGCCCTTAAGGGTTTTGGATTTTTCCCTTTTTTGGGGGACTGACATGGGAAGGGGATACCCCCTAGTCTGGAGGTGTAGGAAGTGGAGTTTGACTTCCTGTTGCAGTGAAAATGAGGAGTTGTCCTATGATGTCCACAAAATTTTCGGCAGATTGTTCGGCGATCGCCTTATCCTCCGGTCAAGGTTGGCGCGTTGCGTCTAGAAATGTGATGGCGGCGATGATGGCGTTGACGATGGGAGTCACCTGTTTAACGCCTTGGCAAGCGGCTTCAGCTCAATCTCGTTGGATGCGTGGCTCGGCCTATCGCGGAGCGACCTATAATCCCTCGGTCCAGAGCAATCCCAGTCGGTCTGATGTTTTTCCCAATCGCTACAATCAGACGGCCCCCAATGGCACGGTGGCTAGTATCCCCGCCGGCACAACGATTCCGGTGATTTCGGAAACCACCAATAGCATTAAGATTGCCAAAGGAGAAAGCCAGGATTTGACCCTAAGTATTAACGCCAATCTTCGACAAGCGAATGGCACGGTGTTAATTCCTGCCGGTAGTTCGGTGTCGGGTCGGTTACAGGCGGCGGAGCAAGGGGTGCAATTTGTGGCTCAACAGGTCACGTTACCCAATGGCCAAAGTTTGCCTTTCAATGCGACTTCTCGGCTGTTGGTGGGCTATGACACGGAGCAAACGGGCGCGAGTACGGCCGATATTGTGTTAGGAACGTTGGCGGGAGCGGGAACGGCTACGATTATTGCGGGAACCACTGGCGATCGCCATATTAATGCCCTAGAAGTGTTGGGAGGAGCGGCGGCCGGTGCCCTGGCGGGTTGGGGTTTACCGGCAGCCGGGATTATTGGTGGCGGAACCCGTGAAGTGATGACCCTTGACCCCAATCAGGATTTAACCTTGACCCTCCAAGCTCCCTTGAACCTCAATGGCAGTGGTTCGAGCAATGGTTGGTCACGGCCCAGTAATGGTTCCT
>JAYKIP010000195.1:0-3091 GCA_035286205.1 Merismopediaceae cyanobacterium | reverse complement strand
GGTGGCGGAACCCGTGAAGTGATGACCCTTGACCCCAATCAGGATTTAACCTTGACCCTCCAAGCTCCCTTGAACCTCAATGGCAGTGGTTCGAGCAATGGTTGGTCACGGCCCAGTAATGGTTCCTATACCTATCGTTAGGCTTGTTCAGACGGAAAACGTTGAAAAATCTGTGGTGAGAGGAGTTTGGCCCCGATTGATCCTCAATTTAGGGGCTTTTTCCTGGGGATTAACGGGTCTGATTTAATAAACTGGAAATGGCCTGTTGTTGGGGACTTTCTTCGTAGGGGGGAACCTGACGGACATCGGTAATTAACCAATCCAAGGCCGCGGCCTGAAGATCGATCGCCGCCCCGGTTTTATCCACACAGTAACGACCAAAGACCAATTTATCCACCAGACGTACCCCTGGCCCTAAGCGGGAATATTCAAAAATCACGCTGTTATCTACCACGGCCCCACTACAGATTTGACAACTGGGGCCAATCATCGCCGGGCCAATAATCCTCGCCCCATCTTCAATCCGGGTCATCCCCCCAATATACACCGGCCCTTGAATCTCTACTTTGTCCCAATTCACGGCGACGTTAATCCCTGTATAAATCCCCGGTTTGACTTCGATACCCGGAATCGTGACATTGCGAATATTACGGAGCAACACATCCCGAATCGCTTGCCAATAATCCGGGACTTTACCAATATCCACCCATTCAAAATCCATGTTCACCGCATAAAAGGGCGCGTTATTGGCCACTAACTGGGGAAAGAGATTCCCGCCAATATCGTATTCCTGATTCGGGGGAATAAAGTCAATAATTTCTGGCTCAAAAATATAAATCCCGGTGTTGATCTGGGTGCTAAGGGCTTCCTCAACGGACGGTTTTTCCTGAAAGGCTTGGATACGCCCAGTGTCATCGGTGACCACGACCCCATAGCTAGAAACCTGTTCCCTCGGTACTGACTTGGTGATAATCGTGGCGATCGCCCCCTTTTCTCGATGGAATTTAACCGCCGTTGTTAGATCTAAATCAATTAAGGCATCCCCACACAGCACAACAAACGTATCATCAAAAAAAGGATTAAAATCCTGAATCCGTCGCAATCCTCCTGCCGACCCGATCGCCTCACCGATTAAATGGCCGTCCTCAATCCGTCCCTCAAAGGAATAGGCAATTTGTACGCCAAAACGTTGCCCATCGCGGAAATAACTTTCTATCTCCTCCGCCAGATGACTCACATTCACCATAATTTGATCGAAACCATGTTGCCGCAATAATTCCAGCAGAAATTCCATCACCGGTTTTTGCAAAATGGGAATCATCGGCTTGGGAATCGTATGGGTAATGGGGCGCACACGGGTTCCCTTGCCCGCGGCCAAAATCATGGCTTTCATAAAACGATTTCCTCTGTTCTCAACCTAGCGGTATTAATTATTGACTAATTTGGGGTCATTTCCGCAAACTTCTCCATTATCCACTTTGCCACCAACGGAGTCGTCAAGCTGACCTAGGAACGGTTCAACCCAGACCGCCATCTCTTACCAGGCTTGTCAAGGAAGCGAGGCTAGGGTAGCGTAGGATCTTATTCCCTGGGGATCTCACCTTACCTGGAAGCCGTTTTCAATGACTGACTTTTTGCTACAAAATAGCTGGTTTATCCCTTTCTATAGTCTGCTTGGTGCCGTTTTGACCTTACCCTGGTCGTTGGGGTTTATCCGCCGCACGGGGCCGCGGCCAGCCGCCTATATTAACATTTTGATGACCCTTATTTCGGTGATTCATGGGACTTGGATTTTCACCGCTATTTGGCAAAGGCAGTCGTTAGAGGTGGTGTTTGACTGGTTACAGGTTGCGGATTTAGACCTTTCTCTGTCGCTCCAGATTTCGCCGGTGACCCTAGGGGCGTTGGAATTAGTGACGGGCATTAGCTGTTTGGCGCAGATTTATGCGTTGGGCTATATGGAGAAGGATTGGTCGTTAGCGCGATTTTATGGGCTATTAGGCTTTTTTGAAGCGGCCTTGGGGGGGATTGCCCTGAGTGATTCCCTCTTCCTCAGTTATGCCCTGTTGGAGATGCTGACGCTTTCCACCTATTTACTGGTGGGTTTTTGGTATGCCCAACCCCTGGTGGTCACGGCGGCCAGGGATGCGTTTTTAACCAAGCGGGTGGGAGACATTATTTTACTGATGGGGTTAGTGGCTCTTTCCAGTTACGGCGAAGGCTTAACCTTTTCCCAGTTGGAAACCTGGGCTAACACCCAACCTTTAGTTCCCTTAACTGCCACTTTATTAGGTTTGTCGTTAATTGCGGGGCCAACGGGGAAATGCGCTCAGTTTCCCTTAAATCTTTGGTTGGATGAGGCTATGGAAGGGCCAAACCCGGCGGGTATTATGCGTAATTCGGTGGTGGTTTCTGCCGGAGCCTACGTTCTGATTAAGTTACAACCGGTCTTTACCCTTTCCCCGGTAGTCAGTACGACCCTAATTGTCTTGGGAACGTTAACAGCGATCACCACTTCCTGCATTGCGATCGCCCAGATTGATATTAAACGGGCCTTATCCCACAACACCAGTGCCTATTTGGGGTTAGTGTTTGTGGCGGTGGGTTTGGGCCATGTGGATATTGCGTTTTTGATTCTCTTTTCCCAGGCGATCGCCAAGGCCCTGTTATTTATGAGTGCCGGGTCAATTATTGCGACCACCAGCAATCAAAACATTACAGAGATGGGGGGTCTATGGTCACGGATGCCGGCTACTACCACCGCCTTTGTGGTCGGATCGGCGGGCATTATTGCGGTGTTACCGATGGGGATGTTTTGGACGTGGCAACGTTGGTTTAATGGCTCTTGGGAGGTGAATGGATTCCTCTGTGGGTTACTTTGCTTCGTTAATTTACTGGCGGCGATTAATTTTACGCGGGTGTTTCGGTTAGTCTTCCTCGGTAAACCCCAGGCGAAAACGCGACGCACGCCGGAAGTAGCTTGGCCGATGGCCTTTCCCATGGTGACCTTGACTCTAGTGACATTAATTGCGCCTTTAGCCCCTCTCCGTTGGCCCCTGTGGTTATCTCCCACCACTCCTCTCCAGAATCA
>JAYKIP010000194.1:0-5578 GCA_035286205.1 Merismopediaceae cyanobacterium | reverse complement strand
TGGAAAATTATGCCCTAGTAGGTGAAGGCGGCATTGGCAAAGTCCAGCATTTGACCTTTGACCTCTCCGGTGGAGATTTACGCTATGTGGAAGGGCAAAGTATTGGGATTATTCCCCCCGGTACCGACAACAAAGGCAAACCGCAAAAATTAAGACTGTATTCCATTGCTTCAACCCGCCATGGGGATTTTGGCGACGATAAAACCGTTTCCCTCTGCGTCCGTCAGTTGGAATACGATGATCCGCAGACCGGCGAAAAAGTTTATGGGGTTTGCTCCACCTACCTGTGCAATTTACAAGTGGGCGAAGAGTTGAAAATTACGGGGCCGGTCGGTAAAGAAATGCTGTTACCCCCCGATGAAGATGCCACGATTATTATGATGGCCACCGGAACTGGCATTGCACCTTTCCGGGCTTTCCTCTGGCGGATGTTTAAAGAAAAGCATGAAAATTACCAATTCCGAGGCTTGGCCTGGTTAATTTTTGGGGTTCCCAAAACCGCCAATATTCTCTACAAAGAGGATTTGGAAAAACTCGCGGCGGAATTTCCCGATAATTTCCGTTTGACCTACGCCATCAGTCGTGAACAACAAAATGCGGAAGGGGGTCGGATGTATATTCAGCACCGGGTGGCCGAAAATGCCTCGGAAATCTGGCAACTGATGCAAAGTCCGAAAACCCATACCTATATGTGCGGTCTGAAGGGCATGGAATCCGGCATCGAAGAGGCTCTGAGCAATCTAGCGTCAGAAAATGGCACGAGTTGGTCGGATTTCCAAAAGCAAATGAAGAAGGAGCATCGCTGGCACGTGGAAACCTACTAAGGTTTGTTGTCTAAATCCCCACTTTGACAGAGTTGCGGTCAACCAGAGATCATTTCCCTGGCTCGACTTCTGTACTGTAAGGGGGATTTTTTAATGGTGTTGGCGATCGCTGACAAAGTTAATGCACTATTTTTACGATTTTTACGATAAACAGTGAATCCTCCGCTCTCTTTGGTCTAGCTGTTGCCCCCTCAATGAACTCACCGATTAAACCTGGTAAACTCCTCAATGACCGCTATCTTATCCAATTAACCCTGGGTCAAGGTCGTTTTAGTCGTACCTATCTGGCGGATGATACCCATCGTTTCCATGAGCCTTGCATTATCAAAGAGTTCGCGCTTCAGATGCAGGATGCGGAGATGCGTCATACCCTGGCCAAGTTATTTGAGCGTCAGGCGGAAATGCTCTATCGGCTTTATCATCCCCAAATGGCCAATTTTCGGGAGTTCTTTCGCCTACAGCCGGGGGATAAGTCGGGTTTATTTTTAGTCCAGGATTACGTGGAGGGGGAAACCTATCAAAATCTTTTAACCTTACGTCGCAGTCAACGTCAAAAGTTTAGTCCGTCCGAGGTGATTGAGTTTTTGCAACAGGTTTTGCCGATTCTCCAGTATCTCCATGGGGAAGGGGTCGTTCACCGGCATATTAGTTTGGAGCATCTGATTCAACGGGAGTTGGATGATTTACCCGTCCTGATTAATTTTGGCAGTATTAAAGAAGTTCCGACGGTACCGGGGTCGTCTTCTGCTAAGGGGGCTGTATCGGTCACTCCACCTCCTGACTCAACAACGCCAGGGGAGACCCCCCCAAAACCGCCTTCTTTTTCCCAGGATTTCTATGGGTTAGCGATCGCCGCGATCGCCCTACTAACGGGGAAAGATTACAGTCGTACCGTGCAAACCCCAGGGGACTGGCCGGAGATCTTAAAACCGGTGATGGAGGAACCCTCTCTACACTACGTTTTACTGCGAATGCTGACGGGCCAACCGGCAGGATATTTTGCCCAAGCCAGCGATATTCTCACCGCTTTGACCTCACCTCCGCCCCCACCTCCACCGATCCCGGACGCGATCGCTCCCGCCCCGGCCCAGCCCCCTACCCCCGTTCCTGAGATCCCAGCAGAGCCACGATCCGAACCGATTTCAGGGGCGAAAAGTCCCCCCACTGTCCGCCAGGGTCGAGAAAAAGTGCGTGGCTGTTTCACGAAACTGTTAGTCTTAATCAGCTTGATGGCGATTTCTGGGATCGGAGGATGGTTTGCCGGTAAATACTGGTTGTCGTTAATGTTTCAATCCCTGAGTCATCCTACCCCGTCCCCCCTCGCCAGTTCCTCACCGGAGGCTCCTGACCCTAGCCCCAATGGGGATAGCCCCCTCAAAACCGACCTGGACATTAAAAATGCCATTCGCAGTCAACGCTTACAGTTAGGGATTGATCGTCAATTTTTGAATGATTTGATCGAAGCCCGACGACAGCCCCTCCAGAGTCAAACCCAGCCCCCGGCAACCGACACCTCCCAATGGAACCAGACCGCCCAGGAACTTCTCGCGCAATTAGCGACCCTCTCCCCCGACACCCTGAAACCCCTCGGACAATATACCCTGGCAGACCGAGACGCACTCAAGCCCCGTGTCAATCAACTGTACTTGAGTAGTCGTTCCCTCAACTCCCTCGTGAATGCCCGCTTTCTTTCTTTCTTTCCCGATCAAGATAAGCAAGATTTACCCCCCGTGATCGAGACCCCCCTCGGCCAAGTTTGGACGGCGATCGCCCTGGATACCCTCAAAAATTTAGAAGCCCGTACCAATTACCAACTCTTAACCCTCGATAACAACGAAACCCCCCTCGATGTAACAGGCCAACTTACCCCCGGCACCGGCCAAGCCTACGCCCTTTCCCTCCCCGAAGGTAAATTTATGGAAGTCAAGTTAGACGCGCCAGCCGATACCTTAATCTCCGTCTATTCCCCCACCGGGCAGGAAACCCTCCTCGAAAATGCTCGCCTCCATCAATGGTCGGGATTGCTCAACGAAGCCGGCTATTACGAATTTGTCGTGACTTCCCTGGCTAAACAACCCAGTTCGTTTCAACTCAAAATCCGGGTTTGGTAGGCACGCCCCGAAAGCCCTATAATGGCGAAAAGTTAAAGACCTCTTAATCTGCCTCGCTCCGGGTGGAATCGCAGTCCGCAGGGGTAACGTTAAAGAATTTGCAGTTTTACGCAGTGGAACACTATGGCCGAAACCCTTTTATTTAGCGCATTACGTCAGGCGATCGATGAAGAAATGGGACGGGATGACACCGTTCTCGTTCTTGGTGAAGATGTGGGTCACTATGGCGGTTCCTACAAAGTCACCAAAGACCTCTACCAAAAGTATGGGGAATGGCGCGTATTAGATACCCCGATCGCCGAAAACAGTTTTACAGGGATGGCCGTAGGAGCCGCGATGACCGGGTTACGCCCAATTATTGAAGGCATGAACATGGGCTTTTTACTGCTGGCCTTTAACCAAATTGCCAATAATGCCGGGATGTTGCGCTATACCTCCGGCGGTAACTTTAAAATTCCCATGGTCATTCGCGGGCCGGGGGGAGTTGGTCGTCAACTGGGAGCCGAACATTCTCAACGCTTAGAAGCCTATTTCCATGCCGTACCGGGATTGAAAATTGTCGCCTGCTCTACCCCCTACAACGCCAAGGGTCTCCTCAAAGCCGCCATTCGGGATGATAATCCGGTTCTCTTTTTTGAGCACGTTTTACTGTATAACCTCAAGGAAAACTTACCCGACCACGAATATATTGTTCCCCTGGATAAAGCCGAAATCGTGCGTCCCGGTAAAGACGTAACTATTCTGACCTATTCACGGATGCGTCATCACTGCTTACAGGCGTTAAAAACCCTCGAAAAAGAAGGGTATGATCCGGAATTAATTGATCTCATTTCCCTCAAACCCTTTGACCTCGAAACGATTGGGGCCTCCATCCGTAAAACCCATCGGGTGATCATTGTCGAAGAATGTATGAAAACCGGGGGCATTGCGGCCGAACTCATTGCCGTGATTAATGATCAATTTTTTGATGAATTAGATAGCCCGGTGATCCGTTTATCCTCCCAGGATATTCCTACCCCCTACAATGGGATGTTAGAGCGATTAACCATTGTGCAACCGCCGCAAATTGTGGCCGCGGTCAAGCAAATGATGGGCTAAAGCCGGCAACTTCATCCTTTTTTCTTTATGGCCAGCCTGACCCGTAAACTCGCCAGCAAAAAACAACGGACGTTAGAAATTTTAATTATTCTCAAACGTCTGTATCCGGATGCCACCTGTAGTCTCAATTATGAAACCCCAGTGCAGTTATTGGTGGCGACCATTCTCTCGGCTCAATGTACTGATGAACGGGTTAATAAAGTCACGCCAGACCTATTCAAGCGGTTTCCGGATGCCCCGGCCCTCGCCTATGCTGATCGCGAAACCCTAGAAGGTTTAATTCGTTCTACGGGATTCTATCGCAACAAGGCCAAAAATATCCAAGGAGCTTGCCGCAAAATTGTGGAAGAATTTCAGGGGAAAGTTCCCCAACAAATGGATTTATTATTAACCTTGCCGGGGGTCGCTCGTAAAACGGCCAATGTGGTGTTAGCCCATGGCTTTGGTATTTTGGTGGGGGTTACGGTGGATACCCACGTCAAGCGGTTGAGTCAACGGTTAGGGTTAACGGCCGAAAAAGATCCCATTAAAATTGAACGGGATTTAATGAAATTGGCCCCCCAACCGGACTGGGAAACCCTCTCAATTAGTTTGATTTACCATGGTCGGGCAGTGTGTCAGGCCCGGAAACCGGCGTGTCATGTCTGTGAATTAGCCCATCTATGTCCTTCGGCCCTGGTCTCGCTTCCAGGCTCACAACCGGCCGCGATCGCCTGATTAATTATAATTTTTCTAGCACTCCCGAACTTCCCCCATGCTTAGGGAATTTCCTATCTTTTTCACTAAAATAATGATCACCCTAAGCCTTTCCAAATAAACCCATGAATTTTGTGCCCCAGTGGTCACGATGGCTACAAAGTCCCGCCTGTTGGTCAGCCACTTTAGCAATGAGTTTGGCCCTGTTCCATTTAACTTTGGTGGATCAAGGGGAAGTCAAGAATTTATTTAGTCTCAGTCTTTTAATCTGGTTAACCCTGGCTTCTTTACTGTGGGATAAGCGCGATCGCCTGACCTTTACCAGTGATCTGCCTTCTACCCTCCTGGGAACCGCAATTTTTCTGTTGATGCTTATCCGGAGTTTAAATCGCAACGAATTAAATGGGTATCTTCTGCCCCTGATCGGTGGGCTGAGTTTAATGTTAATTATCTCTGGAAGCCAACGACTGCGCGAGTATTGGCGAGAAATCATTATTTTAAGTTTATTAATTATCTGTCGCTTTTTGGCGACCTTTTTAAAAACCATTGACCTGCCGACATTAACTGCCAAATTTTCAAGTTTGATCCTGGAGGCGATCGGTTTTTCAGTACAGCGAGAAGGGGTGATTCTGCAATTATCCACAGGAAGAGTAGAAGTTTATGGAGCTTGTTCCGGGGTGGATAGCATTTTATTAATGTTTTGCGTTTCAGTTTTATTTTTGTGTAACTACTTAGGCTGTAAAGAATCATTGCACCTAGAGAAAGGGAATAGAAATCAGTTATGGTAATGAAAGAGATGGAAAGGAGACCGATTAGGATGAGTGACTCCAATCGTAGCGTGCAGCTGAG
>JAYKIP010000193.1:0-19246 GCA_035286205.1 Merismopediaceae cyanobacterium | reverse complement strand
TCCTGTACCTGTAATCGCCGCGAATACATTTCCACAATCCGGGCCAATTTGCTTAATCCCACCACTTTTTGATTGGGAATATAGGCCACATGAGCTTTCCCCATGAAGGGCAACATATGATGTTCACACAAACTAAAAAAGTCAATATCCCGGACTAAGACCATTTCATTATGGCCTTCATCAAAAATAGCTCCATTAACTAATTTTTCTAGCGATTGATTGTACCCCTGGGTCAAAAACTGCATCGCTTCAGCCACCCGTTTGGGGGTTTTGAGTAATCCCTCCCGTTCCGGGTCTTCACCCACCGATTTGAGGATGGTCGTGACAGCCTCTATCATGTTCTCTTGGTTGACTTCGGTTTCGATGACTTCGGGATGAAGTTGGGCTTGCTGTCCGTTGTGGGTGTTGCGGTCGGGACGACTGGGAAGGCGATCGGCCAATTTGGCGTTGAGATCAGTGTTGGTCATTGTGCCATTAGAAAAACGGTCGGAGGGGGAGGCGATGGTCATAGGGTGTTAGGGAGTTAGAAAAAAAGCGTTGTTTCGTTAGAGAATGCCCGCATTAGACATAATCGTCATTTCTTCAATCACGACATCGGGAGGAAGCAGGGCCGCCTGCACAATTACCTGGGCGACGGTTTCCGGGGTGAGCATTTGGGTGCGGTCAAAGTCAGCCTGAACCGTTTCGGTATCCCAAATCGGGGTATTCACCGAACCAGGGGAAATGGCCATAATCCGAATGCCCTGGGCCTGTTCTTCGAGGGCGAAGGCTTTGGTCAGGCTCATTAAAGCGGCTTTACTGACACAGTAGGCTCCCCAATTCGGGAAAACTTTGGTGGCGGCAATGGACAACAGATTAATAATGGTTCCCTGACCTCGTTGGCGCATGGCGGGCAGAACGGCCTGCATGGTTTGGAAAATGCTGGTAACATTAGTATCCAAAATTTTCTGCCAATCCTGTAAAGAGGTGTCTTTGAGGGGATTGGTGTAACCCATGCCGGCACTGTTCACCAGAATGTCGGGGGTTCCCCAGTCCCTGGCGATCGCCGTAAACTGTTGGGGGAGTTGTTCCCAATCCGTCAGGTCTAGGGTATAGGCTTGAGCTTGGCCGCCTTGACTCAGAATTTGTTCCGTCACTGCGGCTAACCGGGTGGGCGATCGCCCTAGTAAAGCCACCGCAAACCCCCTTTGGGCAAAAGCAAGAGCCGTTGCACGACCAATGCCGCTACTGGCTCCCGTAATAATTACCCGTTGTTGGGGTAAAGAATCACTCATATATATCGAGATTTCAATGTTCCGATGGAGTACCAATCCCCAAAGCCTCTTGAGCAGGACTCAGAGGGGCTGACCTCATCGTTAGATTAGGACAAGGTTAAGAAATGTAACATTTCAACGCCTCAGACATTATACCACTGGAGAATCGTCATCTTTTCACAACACTTTAGGAATTATTGCCAATTTCTCGGATAAATGCCTGTATTCAGAGATTTTAGTCTATGGTAATGATTTAATAAAGTCTTGAATGAAGTCTTGGATTAAGCCTTGAATTAAATCTCGTATCCCGTCTGGAGCACCTACAGTTGCCGGCGATCGCCCCAGGCAAAACCTTACAAAACGCAACAGGTTGAAAAGTAAAACGCCCGCCAATGTTAAAAATCGTAAGGATTCGTTACACTTGCTGGGGGCTACCATTAAGCTTAACAGTAACCGTATCGGTTGGCCTTTTTTCTGCCCCTTGGCTGGTGACTGTCTCCCTTTCTCCTCCAGTACCATGAACTTTCCACAATCGGCTCAATTACTCCCGGCACCGTGCATCATTGATATAGGCTTACTTGTCAATAAGGATGATATGTATCGGCTATTGGATGACCTAGAGCGAGTCCGTTACTGTTACACCCTGGACAGCGAGGTGCAGAGTGAGGGAGAAGGTTGGGTGTTAGAGGTGTTTGCGGATGCTCAACAGGCGACCATCGTGGCGAATCAGTCCTTATACCTCAATGTTCAGAGTTTTGACTATCTCAAATTAAGAAAAGAAGCCCAGCAGACCATTATTGAACTGGTGCATGAAAGTCGTTGTTTAACCTTATATCCCCTCAACTCGGTGTTTCCAGCGTTAGATGACCCGGCGGCCTTAGAAATTGCCCGTTTAGATGCCCTGGTCTCCCAGGTGTTGACGAATCCCCCAGGGACTTTTCCTGACCTCGATGATTGAGTCTGGGTTCCCCCTAGAGCCGTTAGGGCCTCAATCCATGACTATTTAATAACCGTTTGATAACAATTGGGTGACTCCCCTGTTTCAACCCGTCCCTAAGCCATCACAATGAACAGCAGTAAGACTATTTCTGTTAACCTATTTCAGTTAACTTATGGCAGATAAAAAACGGATTGGGATTCTTACCAGTGGCGGGGATTGTGCCGGTCTGAATGCCGTCATTCGGGCGGTGGTTCACCATGCGATCGGGAACTACGGTTGGGAGGTGATCGGGATTAAAGAAGCGACCAATGGTTTAATGAGCGATCCGCCCCAGGGGATTAATTTCACCATTGAAGAGATAGACCCTTTGCTGTTGATGGGGGGAACCATGCTCGGCACAACCAATAAGGGCAATCCCTTTGCGTTTCCCATGCCCGATGGCTCTCTCCGCGATCGCACCCAGGATATTATTAACGGCTATCATCGTTTAGGGTTAGAAGCGTTGATTGGTATTGGGGGAGACGGCAGTTTAGCCATTCTGCGAAAAATTGCCCAACAGGGGGGGATCAATCTGGTCGGGATTCCCAAAACCATTGACAACGATGTGGGAGCGACAGAAACCTCCATTGGCTTTGATACCGCTACCAATATTGCCACCGAGGCCCTAGACCGTCTGCACTTTACCGCCGCCAGCCATAATCGGGTGATGGTCTTAGAAGTGATGGGCCGGGATGCTGGACATATTGCCCTCGCCGCCGGCATTGCTGGGGGAGCCGATATTATTCTTATCCCGGAGATTCCCTACCATCTGGACAATATCTATAAAAAAATCCGTCAACGACAGGCTCGCGGTAAGAATTTTTGCCTGGTCATTGTGTCGGAAGCGGTGCGGACAGAGGTGGGCGATCAAGTCAAAGAAATTAAACAAATGGGAGAAGATCGTTATGGGGGCATTGGCAAATACATTGCCGAAAAAATTGCCCAACAAACCGGTGCCGAAACCCGTGTCACTGTCCTCGGCCACATTCAACGGGGAGGGATTCCTTCTCCCAGCGATCGCCTGTTAGGAGCCGCCTTTGGCGTGGCCGCTGTAGATTTAATTGCCGAAAAACAATACGACCGCATGGTGGCTTGGCGCAATCGTCAGGTCATTAGTGTTCCCATTGCCGAAGCCATTGAAACCTATCGTTCAGTGGAATTGGACGGAACCCTGATCAAAACCGCCAAAGGGTTGGGCATTTGCCTGGGCGACGAGTGAAATAAAAGTTCGCTATACTTAGGCAACAAACCCGCTTAAATCAAGAAGAAAGACAAAACAGCCTTTCCTCCTGATCTGAATCAGCGTACTTGATTGTCTTACTCGCGACTTTCCCCATGGTGATTGGTCTTTTAGCCATCCTTTCAGCCTCGGCGGCGGCGGGAATGCGAGTTGCTTTACCGTTACTGATCATTGGATTGTTACAGGGGGATCTGTGGTCACAGGTTCCGGTGCTATCCCAAGTGAATCCACGCCTATTAATTGTCATTCTCACCAGTTGGTCACTCTTTGAGTTGTTGGCCTCCAAACGTCTCCTGGGGCAACGGATTTTGCAGTTAATTCAACTAGTTTTTACCCCCCTGGTGGGAGCCTTAATGGCCCTAACGGTCGTAAAATTAGCCCATATCGAAATGCAACCCCTCTGGATTGCGGCGGTTTTAGGGGCGGTTTTTTCTCTGGTGTTGAAATTAGTGCAGGTGGGATGGTTTTTTCGGTTACGGGGCATTCCGCCCTGGGTTGCGTTATTAGAAGATTTACTGTGTATTGTTTTAGTCTTTTTGGCGTTTAATGCTCCCAAAAATGGCGGGATCATTGCCATGTTGCTCCTCTGGTTAGCCGTCAGAAGTTCCACTGCCTGGCGACAATGGTATTTACAATCAAGGGTCGCCTCCCAGGACAATTCCAGAGGTTAGCAAACCGTTCCTAAACCCCCAGAAAGGAAGGAAACCCGGCGAATCAGGAACTCATTAACCGTTAATCCTGGGCTTTGGGTTTGGGTTTGTAGGTGGAAGCGACCTGTAATTCCTTTAATTGTTTGGCATCCACAGGGGCCGGGGCATCGGTGAGTAAACAACTGGCCTGTTGGGTTTTGGGAAAAGCAATGACATCGCGGATAGAGTCTTCCCCCGCCAGCAACATTACCAAACGGTCTAGGCCATAGGCGATTCCCCCATGGGGCGGTGTTCCATACTCGAAGGCTTCCAAGAGAAAACCAAACTTACTGCGGGCTTCGTCGGGGGATAGGCCAATGGTGGCAAAAACCTGTTCTTGAATTTCCCGTTGATAAATCCGCAGACTGCCTCCTCCAACTTCGGTACCGTTATACACCAGATCGTAGGCCTGGGCGCGGGCGGTTTTGAGATCGGCTAAGTCATCGGGATGGGGCGCGGTGAAGGGGTGATGGAGGGCTTCCAACCGTTTTTCGTCGGCATTCCATTCAAACATGGGGAAATCGGTAATCCACAGTAGATTAATTTTCTCTGAATTGATGAGATTTAACCGCTCTCCTAACACTAAGCGCAGGCGGGAAAGAGATTTATGGACGGTATCGGTATCCCCAGCCCCAAATAAGAGTAAGTCACCGGCTTTTGCGCCGGTTCTTTGTAATAATTCCTCAACTTTTTCGGGGGATAAACTGTCTTTAATGGCACCAATGGTGTCAATTTCTTGATGATCTCTGACGCGAATATAGGCGATACCTTTTCCCCCGGCTTCGGTGACTTCTTTAAATAAATCTCCCCCCGGTTTAATCTGCACATTGGAGATGGTTTCGTTACCGTTGGGAACACAGAGGGCTTTGACACTACCGCCGTTTTGGATAGCCCCAGAAAAGACTTTAAAACTGGAGTCTTGGAAAAAGTCCGATAGATCTATTAATTCTAGGTCAAACCGGGTATCCGGGCGATCGCAGCCGTAACGGGCCATGGATTCGGCATAGGTTAAGCGGGGAAAGGGACGGGGGAGGTCAATATGCCTAACGGTTTTAAAAATATGGCAAACCAGGGCTTCATTGAGTTCTAAAATTTCCTCCTGGGACAGAAAACTCATTTCCATGTCCAGTTGGGTAAATTCCGGTTGGCGATCAGCCCGGAGATCCTCATCGCGGAAACACCGGGCAATCTGATAGTAGCGGTCAAACCCGGCGACCATGAGTAACTGTTTAAATAACTGGGGAGATTGGGGTAAAGCATACCAATCACCAGGATTCACCCGCGAGGGAACCAGGTAATCCCTAGCTCCTTCGGGGGTTGAACGGGTCAAAATTGGGGTTTCGACTTCGATAAAGTTTTCTTGATCCTCTAGGAAGTGACGAATGGCTTTGACCACTTGATGCCGTAATTGTAGATTATGACTGAGGCGATCGCGGCGTAAATCGAGGTAACGGTATTTTAAACGCACGTCTTCCCGGACGTTTTCTGCTTCATCACGGGAAATCACGAAGGGTAATTGTTGATGGACTCCGTTTAATAGCTCAATACTCTCGGCATAAATTTCAATTTCTCCCGTGGCCAGTTTGGGGTTCAGCGACTCCGGGGGACGTTGACTCACCGTACCGGTCACTTTCACGACATACTCACTGCGTAACCCTTCGGCGATCGGATAAGAGGCAGGGGTTTGGGTGGGATTACTGGCCACTTGCACCACCCCAGAGCGATCGCGCAGGTCTATAAAGATGACTCCCCCATGATCCCGACGGCGATCCACCCAGCCGAATAATGTCACAGGTTGACCGATGTGGGTCGGGCGTAAGTCGCCGCAATAGTGGGTACGCATAGCAGTTTTTAAACGGTTTTTAAAGTAGCAAAATTGAGCAAGAGAGGTGGGGAAAAGAGTTCGCCCCCAATTTTGACGCATTTCCCATTATGCGTTATTTCGCCCGTTCCCGATCATCTCCCCCTCCGGATCTTGCGGTAGGGCAATCTATCCCACAAGTGCGAGATCCCCTTTATGGTAAGATCTCCTTTGGCTATTTTTCCGATCCCCGCTCGTTTCCCCATCGTTTAGGTTATGGGGCGATCGCGGCGGAAAAGCATGATTTTTAATTTTTGTTGGGAAGCAGTATTCACCGCCCTGTTCCCCCTGGATGAAACGGTCACTCATCTAGGTTTTTTAGCGGCTCCCCCTAACCTCCAATGAACCAAGACATTTTTGAAAAAGTTAAAGCAATTGTAGTGGATCAACTCGAAATCGAAGATCTCGAAAAGATTAAACCTGAATCCAATTTTGCCAATGACCTAGGAGCCGATTCCCTGGATGTGGTGGAACTGGTCATGGCCCTCGAAGAAGAATTTGACATCGAAATCCCCGACGAAGATGCAGAGGGTATTGACACCGTTGAGAAAGCGGTTGATTACATTGACAAAAAAGTTTCTTAGCCTTGGTTTTCCCCATGACCTTTGAGCGGTACGGGCCAAGTTCAAGGGAGATAAACGGTAATGGATTGGCCCCTTCCAGCAGTTGAGGATCATGACAAATATTGAGAAGAAACGGGTTGTCGTTACGGGTCTAGGGGCCATTACCCCCATTGGCAATACCCTGGCGGACTATTGGCAAGGTTTGTTGTCGGGAGCGAACGGGATTGGCCCGATCACGCACTTTGACGCAAGTAATCAGGCTTGTCGGTTTGGGGGTGAAGTGAAAGACTTTGACCCCCACCAATATTTAGAACGCAAGGAAGCCAAGCGGATGGACCGGTTTTGCCATTTTGCGGTGGCGGCTAGTCAACAGGCGGTTACGGATGCTCAATTCGTCATTAATGAACTCAACGCGGATGAGATTGGTATTCTCATTGGCACCGGTATTGGCGGTCTGAAGGTACTCGAAGATCAGCAGACGATTCTGTTGGAAAAGGGGCCGAGTCGTTGTAGTCCCTTTATGATTCCGATGATGATTGCCAATATGGCTTCCGGGCTGACGGCGATTCATCTGGGGGCCAAGGGGCCTAATACCTGTACGGTGACGGCCTGTGCGGCGGGTTCCAATGCGATCGGGGATGCGTTTCGACTTATCCAAAATGGTTACGCCAAGGCCATGGTTTGCGGGGGAACGGAGGCGGCGATGACTCCCCTGGGATTTGCCGGTTTTGCTTCGGCGAAGGCCCTGTCTTTTCGCAATGACAATCCTACCCATGCCAGTCGTCCCTTTGATAAAGACCGAGATGGTTTTGTGATGGGCGAAGGGGCCGGGATCTTGCTCCTAGAGGAGTTGGAACAGGCCCTGGCTCGTGGGGCCAAGATTTATGCGGAAATGGTGGGCTATGCCATGACCTGTGATGCCTACCATATTACGGCTCCGGTGCCGGATGGTCGGGGGGCCACGCGGGCGATCGCCTTGGCCTTAAAAGATGCTGGTTTAAAACCGGAAGCGGTCAGTTATATTAACGCCCATGGTACCAGTACCCCGGCCAACGATGTGACGGAGACGCGGGCCATTAAACAGGCGATCGGGGAACACGCTTATAACATTGCGGTGAGTTCCACCAAGTCCATGACGGGTCATTTACTGGGCGGCTCCGGCGGCATTGAAGCAGTGGCCACAGTGATGGCGATCGCCGAGGATCAGGTTCCCCCCACTATTAACCTGGAAAATCCCGATCCCGAATGTGACCTAGACTATGTGCCCCATAGCAGTCGCGCCCTGACAGTGAATGTGGCCCTGTCTAACTCCTTTGGGTTTGGTGGTCATAACGTCACCCTCGCCTTCAAGAAATATGCTTAACCACAGCCGAAGCGTGGGAAGATAGTCTCAACTTTCCCTGGTTTGCTTGGCGGTTTCGTCCCCTTGTCGTTTTTATTGTTTTCTTTCAACCCATTAACTCCTATGGTTGCTGTTGCTCAATCCCTCGATACGCTTTCCATTAATGCGATCCGCTTTTTATCCATTGATGCGGTACAAAAAGCTAATTCTGGCCACCCCGGCTTGCCCATGGGTGCGGCTCCGATGGCTTATGTGCTGTTTAATCAATTCATGCGTTTTAACCCCAAAAATCCCAAGTGGTTTAACCGCGATCGCTTTATTTTATCGGCGGGCCACGGCTCCATGTTGCAGTATGCCCTGCTCTATCTCTTAGGTTATGACAGCGTTAATATTGAAGACATTAAACAATTCCGGCAGTGGGGATCAAAAACCCCTGGCCACCCCGAAAATTTTGAAACCCCTGGCGTAGAAGTGACGACTGGCCCCCTCGGTCAAGGGATCGCCAATGCGGTCGGTTTTGCCCTAGCAGAGGCTCATTTAGCCGCCACCTTTAACAAACCCGATGCCCAAATCGTTGACCATTACACCTATGTGATTTTGGGAGATGGTTGCAACATGGAAGGCATTTCCGGCGAAGCCTGTTCCTTGGCGGGTCACTGGGGTTTAGGCAAATTAATTGCCCTCTACGATGATAATCACATTTCCATTGATGGTTCCACCGATGTAGCCTTTACCGAAGATGTCAGTCAACGGTTTGAATCCTACGGGTGGCACGTTCTCCACGTTGCCGATGGCAATAATGATTTAGGGGCGATCGCCAAGGCCATTGAAGCGGCCAAGGCCGTCACCGATAAGCCCACCATGATTAAAGTCACCACCACGATCGGCTATGGTTCCCCCAAAAAAGCCGGAACCGCCGGGGTGCACGGGGCCGCCCTAGGCCTAGAAGAAGTCGAAGCCACTCGGAAAAACTTGGGTTGGGAATACGAACCCTTTGTCATTCCCCAGGAAGTCCTCGACCACACCCGTAAAGCCATCGAGCGGGGAGCCAGCTACGAAGCCGAATGGCAACAAACCTTTGCCCAATACAAAACCCAATATCCCCAGGAAGCCGCCGAATTTGAACGGCATTTAAGCGGCCAATTACCCGACGGCTGGGCAGACATTTTAACCACCTACACCCCCGAAGACAAAGCCTTACCCACCCGGAAATACTCCGAAATTTGCCTGAACCAACTCGCCACTGTTTTCCCCGAATTGTTGGGTGGATCGGCCGATTTAACCCACTCCAACCTCACCGAAATCAAAATTTCCGGCGACTTCCAAAAAGGTCAGTTCCAAAACCGCAATGTCCACTTTGGGGTACGGGAACACGCTATGGGAGCCATCTGTAACGGCATTGCCCTGCACGGTTCCGGGTTAATTCCCTACGGGGCCACCTTCTTAATTTTTACCGACTATATGCGGGCGGCGATCCGTCTTTCGGCCCTCTCGGAAGCCGGGGTAATTTGGGTGATGACCCACGACTCCATTGGCCAAGGGGAAGATGGCCCCACCCACCAACCGATTGAAACCATTGCGTCCCTACGAGCCATTCCTCAGTTAACAGTTTTGCGGCCGGCAGATGGTACGGAAACCTCCGGAGCCTATAAAGTCGCCATTGAAAACGCGAAAGCGAATAAACCGACCCTGTTAGCCCTCACCCGTCAAAACGTGCCGAACTTAGCGGGAACCTCCCTCGAAGGAGTCGCCAAAGGAGCCTATCCCCTCGTAGATTGCAGTGGGACTCCCGACTTAATCCTGATTGGGACGGGATCGGAAGTGAGCCTCTGCGTTACGGCGGCGGAAAAATTAGCGGCAGAAGGAAAGAAAGTACGGGTGGTTTCCATGCCTTCCTGGGAACTGTTTGAAGCTCAGGATGCGGCTTATCGGGAATCCGTTCTGCCCAAAGCCGTGACTAAGCGGTTATCGGTAGAAGCCGGTTGCAGTATGGGCTGGCATAAATATGTGGGAACCGAAGGGGATGTGGTCAGCATCGAACGCTTTGGTGCCTCGGCACCGGGGGGAACCTGCCTGAAAGAATTTGGCTTTAGTGTCGAGAATATTTTAGCTAAAGCAAAAGCTCTGTTAGGTTAATAGGCTGTTATTAATAGCCGTTAAAGTTTGAAAGCTCCCTAGGATTAGGGGGCTTTTTTTAGGATATTTTATAATTAGGCATCCACACACATTCTCTTTTGCTAGAGAACGTTTTTCATGAGACTTTTACTTGCTCAAAAAGATGAAATCTCCCCTAAGCATTGAACAACTTTGTATTGAGGCGGCGCAGTTTGCTGAGAGAGAGTCCACCTATGACGAACCAACACTTTATGGCGTAACGGATGGCAAGGCTGTCGGCACTTACCTCGAACATAAGTTCACAGCATACTTAGCTGAAAAATATAACTGTCAGTCGGGGAATTCCGCTTTAGGGATTGATCTTCCTGGGCTGGAAGTTGATATAAAAGTGACCAGTATCAAACAGCCTCAATCTTCATGTCCTTTCAAGTCTGCTACGCAAAAAGTCTTTGGACTCGGCTATCATCTTCTCATTTTTGTCTATGATAAGTATGATGACTCCAGGAAAAGAACGGGAAGATTAGATATACAGCATACGGTTTTTGTGGATAAAACGAGGACAGCAGACTTTCAGACAACTAGAGGTATTCTGGATATTCTAAGTCGTGATGGAAATAAAGATGATATTCTGGCTTTTTTGGAAGACAGAAACTTACCGGTTGATACAATAGGAGCCAACCAATTGGCTGATAGAATCATCGAATCACCTCCAAATCAGGGTTACTTAACCATCTCCAATGCTCTTCAATGGAGGTTGCAATATGGGCGCGTTATTCAGCAATCGGGTAGTATTCCAGGCATTATTAAAATTCGATAGTAAAATATGGTTAAATTGTTAGATAAACGGCAATTTGGTGATTTCCAAACACCGGATGAACTCGCTAGGCATATTACTCGGTTTCTCAGAGAAAAGCTTAGTATTGCTCCTGACTTAGTAATAGAACCAACTTGCGGAAAGGGAGCTTTTATTAGAGCATCTCTAAAAGAGTTTAGTCATGCCAAGATTGTAGGTTTTGATATTAATGAAAAATATGTTGAAGAAGCGCAAAAATCTCTAATTGAATATCTTAATTCAGAGAATGTAACTCTTAATTCAGAAGACTTTTTTAGAATCAACTGGGATTCTTTTCTTTCTAATTTTGAAGGATATATCTTAGTGATTGGTAATCCTCCTTGGGTAACCAGTAGCGAACTAAGCATTCTCAATAGCCAGAATTTACCGTCAAAATCTAATTTCCAGCATCGTCGAGGTATTGAAGCTATAACCGGATCAAGTAATTTCGATATTTCAGAATGGATGCTATTGCAATATACTGAATGGCTCACAAAGAGAGATGGTGCTATCGCTATTCTTTGTAAGTGCTCAGTCGCGCGTAAAGTGTTTAAGCAAATCAGACAAAAATCAGGTAATAGATTGTCTGCTACTATTTATCTAATTGATGCCAAGGCTTTCTTCGGGGCTTCAGTAGAAGCTTGCTTCTTTGTCTTATCTACCAATTCTCATGTCATTTCTGACTGTATTGTTTATCAAGATATGACATCAAATCAGATGTTACACATCATCGGTGAAAGGGATGGATTCTTGATTAAAGACATAGTAAAATACGAAAAATGGAAACATTTATTGGGCGATGATAGAAGATATACATGGCGTTCAGGAATTAAACATGATTGCTCAAAAGTGATGGAGTTTAAGCAAGTGGGAGATGGATTATTTCAAAATGGGATGTGTAAAGAGTACTCACTTGAGCAAGATTACTTATATCCTTTTTTAAAGGGATCAGATATTGGCAATGGTAGGGTTATGGGATGCCAAAAGCTTGTTTTAGTTACACAAAAATCCATTGGGGAGGACACAAGTGTGATTAAGGACAATGCTTTAAAGACTTGGCAGTATTTACTGGAATATAATGATCTGCTAAAAAACAGAAAAAGTTCAATATATAGAAATAAGCCCCCCTATTCTATCTTTGGCGTAGGTGAATATTCTTTCAAGAAGTGGAAGATTGCTATATCTGGACTTTATAAAAGGTTAAATTTCTGGCTTATCAAGCCCATTGATGATAAACCCGTTATGCTAGATGACACTGTTAATTTTCTATCTTTTAATACAGAGCAAGAAGCTAATTTTATATTGAGTCTTCTAATGTCTCAGCCGTCCCTCGAATTTCTCGAATCTATGATCTTTTGGGATGAAAAAAGACCGATAACGATAGATATTCTCAAAAGGCTCTCTCTTAAAGCGGTTGCTAAAGAAATAGGTCTCTTAGAGAGGTACATGGAAATAACTGAAATTATACCCATTCATTCTAGCGGACAGTTGGAGTTAGAATTAGCAGAACAGCCATCACGCTATCCAGTCCCGATGAAGACCGAATATTAGATTGATATAGAAAACACAAAGATTATCGGAAAAAGTGAGTTTATTGCCCAAACTGCTACACTTTACCGATAGCTCTCCTCTATCCTAGACAACAATTCTTGAGCAAATCTTAAATGGGTACTTTAAACACCCACTCTTGATACTTGGTATTGCGGTTTTCCGTAATATCTGTTAAAACTGCCTTTAATTTCTGGGTAAGGGGACGCTCTTCGGGGAGGGTAAAGTTTTCAATACGTTTAACTGGGGTGATTTTGGCGGCGGTTCCGCTTAAAAAGACTTCATCGGCTAATAATAATTCTGACTTGTCAATGGAACGTTCCTGGGTGGGAATGCCTAAATCCTGGGCAATCTGTAAAATACTATCGCGGGTAATGCCTTCTAAAATATCTTGATCAAAGCCGGGGGTAATTAATTGGCCGTTACGCACGATGAAAATATTCATGCCCGTCGCTTCACAGATTTTGCCCTGGGTATTCATTAAAATGGCTTCATCAAAGCCCGATTCCACGGCCTCGGTTTTGGCCAGGGCCGAAGTAATATAGGCCGCACTAATTTTGCCGCGTAGGGGAAAACTCCGGTCTTCTTGGCGATACCAGGAACTAATCCGACAACTCACGCCATCCGCCGCGAGATAATCCCCCATAATGAGTCCATAGACGAGAAAATCCTTCTCAATTTTGTGCAGCCGGGGGGCAATTCCTAGACCCGAACTGTAAACCAGGGGGCGAATGTAAAAAGACTCTTGGGGTTGATTACGCTTAACAAATTCGACAATAATTTCCTGAATTTTGTCTGCCGTAATGTCATGGTGTAAAAACTTGGCACTCTGACTTAAGCGTTGACAGTGACGATCTAAGCGAAAGAGAAGAATTTGTTGGGGGTTTTGGGGATCGGGAATCCCCCTTAAGCCACCGAAGGCCGCCGTTCCGTAGTGCATTGCATGGGTCGCAATGGAAACTGTTGCGTTTTCAAAGGGAATAAATTGCTCTTGGAAGTAGGCGATCGGCAGAAAATCGTTCATTGTCGCAGTGGGTCGCAATAGAAAGTGTTGCTAGAGAAAGTAACGTTCAGAGGCGAGAGGGTCTCTAAGGAGGTCTTTAGTAAGATTCTAGCCAACCCTTGAGGTTTTGAAACTGACGCTCAGAGCAGTTCTGAAGACGAACAATTTCATACCGACTGGGTTGGGGGGGAGCAAGTTGAACTTGAACAGTTTTCAGTTCATCTTGATGAAATACAGTTATTTGCATCATATCACCTGGTTGATAGTCTTTGAGACGTTGGGGTAGTTGCTCGGCGGTTACACGCCAACCTTCTAGGGCTAAGAGTTCATCCCCAGGACAGACCCCGGCTTTTTCAAGGGGAGATTGGGCGGCGACAAAGGTAATCAGGGTTTTCTGATTTTCTGTCTGGGTTTTGCCTCCTAGGTACGGTAGGCTTGGCTCGTCAAAGACGGGGTTGAGCTTGAGACCAAATTTTTCTAGGTGTTCCGCTAGGGGCAGTTCGGCGGTGCTGTGGAGATAGTGTTGGAAAAAGTCCGTGAGATCTAGATCCGCAATGTCACTAATAATGGTTTCTAACTGTTCGGGGGTAAAGCCAATTTCCGGTTGGCCAAAGTGTTCCCACAGGTGGCGCAATACATCATCAAAGGAGCGTTGATTTTGGTGGCGATCGCGGATGATTAAATCCAATAAGAGGGTGACTAATTCGCCTTTGAGATAGTAGGAAATTTGACAATTATCACTATGGTTATCACGGCGGTAGAGTTTAATCCAGGCATCAAAACTGGATTCAGCCAGGGGTTGAACCCAACGTCCGGGGGTTAAGAGATACCGGGTAATTTCTTTACTCAGATTATGCAAAAAGGTTTTGCTGTCATAGATTTTAGCGCGGAGGGGAATCAGCAAGTCATAATAGCTGGTTGTGCCTTCCGAAAACCAGAGAGAAGGGGTATAATTTTCCTGTTCATAGTCAAAAATTTCTAGGGCTTTAGGCCGAATCCGTTTCACGTTCCAGAGGTGGAAAAATTCATGGGCGACTAATTGTAAAAACCGGTGATATTTCTCTGGGTCTTGGAAACCGAAACGGGAATAATTCAAGGTACAGGAATTTTTATGCTCTAATCCCCCAAATCCTTGACTGGATAAATGCACAAGAAAATAATAATGGTCGTAGGGTAAACCATCAAATAAATAGGCTTCCGTTTCAATGATTTTACGGGTATCTTCAATTAATTTATCCGCATCAAAATTCCCTTGGCCCCAAATAGCAAAATAATGGGGTTTGCCGAGGACAGAAAAGGTCAGAAGTTGATGGGGGCCAATTTCGACGGGGCAATCCACCAGGGTGTCAAAATCCGGAGCCTGAAAGGTATGGGGTTGATGCTCCATCGGGGATAAAGCTGTTGCAATGTGCCAATCGGGATAGGGAGGATGAATGGTCAGGGTCAGGGGCGTTTTTTCGTAACCGGGAATAAAGAAGAAAAGGGCGGCTCCATTGAAATAACCATGGCTATCATCTAAATGATTGGTTCTGACGGATAGATCGTAGGCATAGATGCGATAGCTAACGGTAATTTGACGAATTTGTGGAGTTTCGATTTGCCAATGATTTTTACAGATTTTTTGAAAGGCTAAGGGGGATTGGGTCGCGGTTTCAACAACGGCAAAATCCTGAAGATGTCTGACGTATTCCCGAATGAGATAAGAGCCGGGTGTCCAGGCAGGAAATTTAAGATTTAATTGGGATTCTTGCCAATTTTCAATGGAGAGGATGACTTCAAAATAGTGAGAAGTGGGCTGAGAAAGGGTGACGGTATAGGTTAAGGAAGGAAGGGAAGAATCAGGCATCGCAGGTTATGGTATGGAATAATAAATTAAAACAAAAATTTGTTTCTCGGCCCCAACTTTGGGCTACCTTGTACACACATCTTGAAAAAAGATACGTTTTGGGTTTGATCCTCCTAAATCTCCTTCGGCAAGCTCAGGTCAAGCCTTAAAAATGGGGACTGAGTACCGCTAATTTGTCTGTTTTTCCTTCTTTTAGGTTATTGATAAAAGTGAGGGAGTTGTTTAAGATTGGGTAAATAAAATCGTTGTTTTTCGGGGTTGATAACTAATAGCTTACTCTGGATAAGACTGTCTAAGATGCTGGTAATTTCATCGGGATGACTATTCACTAAATCGGCGATCATGGTTTCCGAAAGCTGAAAAATTTCAATGCCTTTTTCGGTGGTTTTACCATAACTTTCCGCTAGGTGCATCAGTAGGCGAATGACTTGATAGGAGGCGGAATGGGCTGTTGCTTTGAGACGGGTGTAAAGATACCGCAGTCTTTGGGTGGTGGCCTGTAACATCCGTTGTTGGAGTTGGCTATCTTTAAGAAGTAATTGTAAAAATCGCTGGGCCGAAAGACTTAAGAGTTGGACTTCGGATAGGGCGATCGCCCGACAAAAGGGGGGATAATCATCAAAGATGGCAATATCGCCAAAATAGTCACCGGTGCCGAGCAGAGAAAGGGTTTTTTCCTGTTTTTTAATCTGGGTTGAGACGGCTACCCACCCGGACACAATAAATGTCACGGATTTTCCCCAATCCTCTGGTTCAACTAAAACCGTATTGGCGGGATAGTGGTATTGCTCCGAGACAGTACCCAGCCAAGTCAACGTTTCAGGATTAGCGGCATTAAAAATCGGGACTTTATCGCCTAGGGATTCTGGTTCCATTCCCAACTAACATTGCGGATCGAATTTAAAGCCTTTATGGTGACATTCTCTGGTAGCCCTGTCAATGTGACTGCGCCTCGCTCCACTGCCTGGGCATTTTTTAGGGCATTTTCGAGACCGTCCTCCCTATGGGAGAATAGGAAACGGTGACTTTTGCGGGTCATCTCTTCTGTTTCTCGATTCTTGATCAACTGATTTTCAAAACCTGATTCTAATGACTGCAACCCTCGTCGCCCCTACTAAAACCCGTCGTGTCGTCTTTCCCTTCACTGCCATTGTCGGTCAGGAAGAAATGAAGTTGGCTCTCCTCCTCAATGTGATTGATCCCAAAATTGGCGGAGTGATGATTATGGGCGATCGCGGTACGGGCAAATCCACCACCATCCGCGCCCTAGCCGATTTATTACCCGAAATTGACGTGGTGGCCAATGATCCCTTCAATTCCCACCCCAGCGATCCCGATTTGATGAGCGATCAGGTTAGGCAACAGGTGGAAAACCAAATGCCACTCAATATTGTCAAGAAAAAAGTGACCATGGTGGATCTGCCCCTGGGGGCAACGGAAGACCGGGTTTGCGGCACCATTGATATTGAAAAAGCCCTTTCGGAAGGGGTCAAAGCCTTTGAACCGGGACTGTTAGCCAAGGCCAATCGCGGCATTCTTTACGTGGATGAGGTCAATTTATTGGATGACCATCTGGTAGATGTGTTATTGGATTCGGCGGCGGGCGGTTGGAATACGGTGGAGCGGGAAGGCATTTCCATTCGTCACCCGGCTCGATTTGTGTTGGTTGGGTCAGGCAACCCCGAAGAAGGCGAGTTACGTCCCCAATTATTGGATCGGTTTGGGATGCACGCTGAAATTCATACGGTGCGCGAACCGGCCCTCCGAGTCCAAATTGTGGAACAGCGATCGGAATTTGATCAACATCCCTTCCAATTCTGCGATCAATACCAGGGTCAACAGGATGATCTCCAGACTAAATTAGTCAACGCTCAAAACCTATTACCCAGTGTAAACATTGACTACGATGCACGGGTGAAAATTTCCGAAGTTTGCTCTGAACTGGATGTAGATGGACTCCGGGGCGATATTGTCACCAACCGGGCGGCTAAGGCGTTAACGGCCTTTGAGGGACGTACTGAAGTCACCGTTGATGATATCCGGCGGGTGATTGTGATGTGCTTACGTCATCGTTTACGGAAAGATCCCCTAGAGTCCATTGATTCGGGTTATAAAGTAGAAAAAGCTTTTAATCGGGTGTTTGGTTTAGAGGCGCAGGAATCATAAAACCGTCCGGTGATTATTTTCCGAGGTCAGGTGAAGAATGACCCATCATTCCTTGATACAGAGAAAGAAAACCCCCATAACGTTGACTTTGCTCCTGGGGCTATTTGAGTTTTTCTTCCAACCGGTATTGGCTCAAACCCCAGGAACCACTGTTACATTTGCAGGGGAAGTTACCCCGGAAATTTTAGCCGAACAAAGCCCAACGTTAACTTCTACTTTGGTGGCTCAGACCGATCGCCTCTTTTCCCAAACCTTTATGAATTACCTGGAGGTTGTCCCCAAAAATAATTTAACGCCATTGGAATTACTCCAATTACTGGCGGAGATTAATCGGGCAACTGGTATAAAATCTACCTCGTTAACCTGGTTCTCAGCAATTCCTCGACTTTAATTTTAAAAACAGGAAATTCTGGCTCAATTATCGTTCCCTGGGTAACAGCGATCGCCAGGATTCGGGTAATAATGCCGTTAAAGTCTGCTCTAATTGACGATAATGGCGTTGGTAGAGAATCCCTAAATAAATAATTAAAATTCCTAAAGCCGATAAAATGAGCGGAAATAGTAGCGAATCGGTAAAAACTTGGAACGCTAAATAACTAATATAACCAAAGACTCCTAACCCACCAAAAACCATTAATAGACGACGTTTTAATAATAATGACAGCATCATCAAACCCAAATTAATCAGAAAATACAGAAAACGATGCCATTCTGTATCCTCCCCCGTTAACGGTAAACTCACCCAAAATGTCAATACCCCAAACAGATAGAGCCAAAAGGCATAGTCTCCTTCACTGCGACGACAGCGTAAATCTACCCAGTAGGCAATTCCAGAACAGAGCAGACCATACCAGAGGGAAATCGTGGCTCTGGTGCGAAAAGCATTATCACCCGTATAAAAATAGGGAATAATATCCACCGATAAATGCCAAAGACCCAGGGCTAAGGGAAAAGTTAAAAAGGGAAATTTGACAAACCGTAAAGCAATTAAACTGGCCAGAATCGTTCCCAAATCCATTAACATCCAGGAACTTTGGAGCCACATCCATAAACTGCGGTTATTTTCGGGGTAACTTTCGACCCAAAAGCCTGTCCAGCGTTGCCAGCCATAGATAGCCACCGGGGTCATCCACACCGCCAAAGTAAATAATAAACCGCCGGGAATTTTTAAATTTTGTTGAAAGTATAAATATTGACCCCCTAGAATAAATCCAAGACCATAGAGCAGGGCGATCGCCATAATCCCAAAACCGCCTAAAGCCTCCCAGGCCAAACTCATAAAAAAGCCCATGGCCGTCATCACAATCAAAGCCCCAAAATAGTAGGCCACATTGGCCACATCAAACTGGACTTGATTCATTTTGTTCGATGCCTGGGTGGAATATTTTTCCGCAAAAGCTTGCCATAATTGTTCCGCTTGTTCCTCGGAAATTAGCCCCTGGTGAGCGGCCCAGTGAAAATCTTCGGGTTCTAAATTCATGGTCTATCCCCCATTAGGGTATTGAAAAGCCTTGCCTTTCCCATCAGACTAAGGACATAGGACTTTGTGCCATTCTTTTCGTCCTCAGAGCATCCTTCGATCATAACAATGACGTTTTTTTTGCCCCGTTTACCGGTCTATTTTGCCCTACATATTCCCGATGGTTTTCTTAGTGGCCCTGTGTTGGTGGTGGTCTGGAGTCTTTCCCTCGGATTTTTGGCGATCGCCCTCAAACAAGTGCAAAACCAATTCCAAGAACGCTTGGTACCGTTGATGGGGGTTTGTGCCGCGTTTATTTTTGCCGCGCAGATGATTAATTTTCCCATTCC
>JAYKIP010000192.1:0-4164 GCA_035286205.1 Merismopediaceae cyanobacterium | reverse complement strand
GACATTGGCTAGGGAAGTTTTTGATTAATTGGATTGATAATCCGTTAAGGAACGGAGAGGGAGGGATTCGAACCCTCGTTGAAGTTACCCCCAAACAGCATTTCCAGTGCTGCGCCTTCAACCGCTCGGCCACCTCTCCAGATGGGTCACGAATATCTATCATACAATAAGGGCTGTGCAATCCGGCCGATTTTTTCTAAAAATTCCTATGACCCATTCCTACAACGTTGTTATTCATCATCGTCAAGCGGGCAAAACCTATGAGTTATCGGTTCCCGACGACCGTTATGTGCTCCACTCGGCGGAAGACCAGGGCTACGATTTACCCTTTTCCTGTCGTAATGGAGCCTGTACCAGTTGCGCGGTGCGGATTCTCACGGGTCAAGTCTATCAACCGGAAGCGGTGGGGCTTTCTCAACATCTGCGCGATCGCGGTTACGCCCTGTTATGCGTCAGTTATGCCCGGTCGGATCTGGAGGTGGAAACCCAGGATGAAGATGAAGTCTATGAATTACAATTTGGCCGTTATTTTGGCGGGGGACGGGTACGCTTTGGTTTACCCTTAGAGGAAGATTAATCCCCAGCAAACGGCTCAACCCAATTTCCCGTAAACCTCCCTGGGGAACCCCACACTCTCCCGTAACCCTATGACCTTAGCTCTCCCGACCCTACAAAATTGGCTAGATGTTGCGACGGAAGCGGTACTTGCCGCCGGTGTTGTGTTAGAAGACCTCTGGGGCAATCTCACCGATATTCAAGAGAAAGGCCAATCGGGAAATTTAGTGACCGAAGCGGATCAAACGGCTGAAGCTCTGATTTTGGATATTTTGACCCGTCATTGTCCTGACCATGCCATCCTCGCTGAAGAATCAGGTACCCATGGCCAGAGTGATTATCTTTGGGCGATCGATCCCCTGGATGGCACCACCAATTATGCCCATGGCTATCCCCTGGCCTGCGTTTCGGTGGGATTAATGGTCAAAGGGGTTCCCGTTGTGGGGGCCATTTATAATCCGTTTCGCCGCGAGTTATTTCGAGCCGCTCAAGGTTTGGGGGCCACCCTCAATCGTCGTCCTATTCGGGTCTCTGCCACTCCGACCCTGGAAAAAAGTCTGTTGGTCACCGGTTTTGCCTACGATCGCTGTACCACCCCAGACAATAACTATGCCGAATTTTGTTACTTGACCCACTTGACCCAGGGAGTCCGACGGAGCGGTTCCGCCGCCTTAGACTTAACCGAGGTGGCCTGTGGACGGCTAGATGGCTATTGGGAACGGGGCATCAAACCCTGGGATATTGTCGCCGGGCTAGTGATTTTAGCGGAAGCCGGGGGGAAAGCCACCGCCTACAATGAAACGCCTTTAGACCTGACTTCGGGACGAATTTTGGCCACCAACGGGGTGATCCACCATCAACTTAGCCAAGCCCTGGGGCAATCCCGTCAATCTCTAACGGAGATTTTTCCTGACTTAGCCCGTTAGTCACACTTTTTGGATGAATATTCATTAACAATGCCCCGGATGGCCAAGAATTTACCTAAAATAGAAAAATAAGACGGCAGCGTTAGGTCGAAAATCCACTGAACAACCATGGCAGTTTTTCCAATTCCCCAGGGACTTTTTAAATATGAGGTAGTGGATCACCACGCGATTTTAGGTGCGCCGTTGGATGCCGATTTTCAACAAATTCGTAAGTGCTATCTTAAAATTGCCTATCAACTGCATCCGGATACCTGTAAAGCCGAATCGGAAGCCAATAAAAAACGAGCGACGAAATATTTCTCCCGGTTAGTCAATCCCGCCTATGAGGCTCTGTCCCGCGATAGCCGTCGCACGGAACACCTGCTGATTGCCACCCAGACGGCCAAAAATTTAACGGGGGATATTAGTAAAATTACCCTGACCCATGCGGATGTGCGGGATTTATTTGAGGCTAAAAATAATTTGGATTTGGTCTATCGTAAACTGCTCAATTCATTGGTGCCGGAACTCTATAAAGATTTAGAACAGGTTTTGGCGAAGGTTGCCCATCTGAGTGAAATTAATTTAATTTACCTGCTCCTGAAGTCCCAAGCCGCTACCCCCCAACCGATCGCCCGCTCGGCGGCTAGTTCTACAGCGACGGTCATTCAACCTTTTGAGACCCCGGCTTCCTCTGCTGAAACGCCAGAAGCGGCCCCGGAAGTGCCGAAGATGTCCAGCAAAGAGTTATCTTTTCGACGCGCCCAGACCGCCTATGACCGGGGAGATTATAACGAGGCGATCGCCCAGTTACGCGATGTGTTAAAACTCGATCCGAAAAATAGCCAAGCCCATTGCTTATTGGGGATGTCCTACCTAAAAAGCAATATGTTGACCATGGCCAAAGTGCATATTAATACGGCTTCGGAGTTGAACCCCTACGCTCCCCAGGTGGTGAATGCCAAGCGGGAGTTAGAAAAAAGTAACACGACCAGTCACCAGAAAAAGACTGAGGAGCAGAGCCAAAAAGGCGGACTCTTTGGGGGATTGTTTGGGGGCAAGAAAAAATAATGGTGCGTTGCGATTCCGTCCCTGGTGAAGGGAGTCCCTGACGGGGGATAATAGGGGCGATCGCCGGTTATTCAGGCTGGCTCACATCCTTATTGTCATTTTTTATGATTCATCAACCCCCTGCCGGAGCTAGGGACTTATTACCCCTCGAAGTGGCCCAAAAAGCCTGGATTAATGACCGTTTACAGGCAATCTTTCACCGTTGGGGCTATCAACGCATTGTCACGTCAACCCTGGAATGGTTGGATACGCTCACTGCCGGTGGGGCGATCGCGCCAGAAACCGTCATGCAACTGCGAGATAGTGCGGAAGGGGTGTTGGGGCTACGGCCAGAGTTAACCGCTTCCATTGCGAGGGCGGCTGTGACTCGCATGAATGAGCCGGTCTATCCCCAGCGTTTCTGTTATCGGGCCAACGTCTTTCGCCAACCGCCCCAGGGTTACCATGGCAAACAACTGGAATTTTTTCAAGCCGGGGTAGAATTGCTGTTTGCGGGGGGAGTCCTAGCCGATGCGGAAATTTTATTGCTCTTAAGTACGGCATTGCAGGATTTAGGGCTTCCCGACAGCCAAATTGTTCTAGGGGAAGCCGGGTTAACGCGATCGCTGTTGGCCCAATTTCCTCCCCACCTGCAAAACACCGTGCGCGATAGTTTAATTCGCTTGGATTATGTGCAATTAGCGGCCTTGGACTATCCCCAACCCGACCTGAAAAATTTAGCTCTGACGTTGTTTGATTTGCGGGGAGCCGCCGGTGACGTATTAACCCGAATTTCTCAACTCCCCTTAGATAGCGATAGTCAACAACGGGTTAGTTATCTCAAAACCCTCGTCGAAGTTGTGCAACAAAGTCAGGAAAATCCCCCGATGCTAGTGCTGGATCTGAGTTGGCTACAGCCCTTTGATTACTACACGGGTATTGTCTTCCAGGCAGTGACGCAGACGGGTGAACAATGGCGGGTTTTGGGTCAAGGGGGACGCTATGACCAATTACTGAGTTTGTATCATCCCCAACATCAACCTTTTCCCGGCATTGGTTTTTCCTTGAATATTGAAGACCTCCACGCCAGTTTATTGGGATCACCTCTGTTACCCGCAGAAACGCCCGCCCTGGATTGGTTAGTGATTGCCCGTGAACCAGGGGCCGAAATAGCCGCTTTTCGGTATGCTCACCACCTCAGACAACGCGATTCCCACGTTCGGGTAGAAGTAGACCTAGGGGGGCGATCGCCGGAGCCGGTAAGGAATTATGCCCACACTCAACGGGTGCAAAACTTAGCCTGGGTTAATGGTCAGGGAGACGTGGAACTCGAAACCTTAAGCAAGTCGCCCTAGAAATTTTTCCTAATCGGCACTCGCCATCTGGGCCGTTTGCACTGTCATCGTTAAAGCGCGATCGCCGCGTTGGACATTAAGTTTGAGGGATTGATTCAAACCCACTTGCTCCACTAGGCTTTGAAGAACGGCTCCCTCCTTAATCGGTTGACCATTGACCGAGACAATCACATCACCGCGCCGTAGGCCCGACCGTTCTGCGGGGGAATTGGGAATCACCCTGACGACTAAAATCCCTTCCACCTCGGCAATTAAAAAGGCTGAGTTGGGATCTCGGTTATTTTGGCGGGCCAGGTCTG
>JAYKIP010000191.1:0-6406 GCA_035286205.1 Merismopediaceae cyanobacterium | reverse complement strand
AGGCGATCGCTGAGGGTAATCACCACCGTCGAGGCCAATTCATTCACTTCTCCTTCATAGTTGGCGGCGAGGGGAAGAGACGATTCCATAAACTTTTCCCCAATGGGTAATTCCACCAGGGTGTTTGGTGTTGGCGAGTGCAACTGATAACGACTTTGTAATTCTTCAAGACCGGTTAAATCACTAATATCGGTGACGGAACCATGGACAAAAATAATATGTTGGGGACGAACATTATGGATAAACTGCACCGTATTGCGACCATCACTATGTTCCGCGAGGAGATAGGTGTCGGTATTGATCCTGGGGATTTGACGTTGCAGAGCCAGACCTTCAGCTTCTGATAACGCCGAACCTTCTCTGTCCTCAGAAAATAACACCGTCCAAGCCTGGGTTTGGACTTCCGGGCGTTGCCAAAAATCTTCCCAGTCATCGGTTAAGACAATCACCGGGTGATCTCCGGGTTCTAGGGTGGCTTGGGGTAAAGGGCGGAGGCGGGGATAGACCCGTTCATCCCAAAACAGGGGTTGATGTTTGGCAAAATTTTGGACAGCGAGGGGAAATTCCGGTAAGAGTTCCAGATAGCGATCGCAGGTGGAAATTAACTGGCCTCCCACATAAATATCCACATCCCGTCCCGTAAATTGATGGTGCGATCGCAATAACTTTAAAATTTCCTGACCCAGACCGAGGGGAGGCAAAGGCAATAAGACCGAACGCTTTTGCTGGAGAGCCTGGTCAATTAACCCCAGAAACTGTTTTTCCTGTTGCCGCCGGTGGGGATGACGACGAGTACCGTAACTACTCTCAATAATCAGCACATCCGGGCGTAGATGACGTACCGTTTCCAGACTTAGCCCTTCCACCAACTGTAAATTCGATAGGCAAAAATCCCCCGTATAAAGCACTTTATAGGTGCGATGGGGTAACTGATAGGTCAATAAAATTAAACTGGCTCCGGGTAAATGACCCGCCGGTAGAAGTTCGAGGGTTAAGTTTTCAAAGAGGGCCCAGGGGGTTCGCCAGGCTACCGGGTGACAAAAATTAGTTTCCGGGCAGTCTCCTAAGCTCTTGAGGCTTAATAATTGGGTCGTGACTTCGCTGGCGTAGATCGGCAACCGGGGGAAAGACTCGTGGAGTGGATAAAGACCCCTGGCATGGTCAGCATGGGCATGGCTACAAATAACCGCATCGGCGGGGGCTGTCCCTGGAGTTTGTAATGGGGTGAGATCCGTTAAGCCGCAATCCAGCAGAATCCGGTAGGGGCCTAGGCTTAATAACAGACAAACCCCCTCTTCTCCCTGGCCCAGGGCGTAGGGAAAACAGGAGAGAAGGCTATGGGGTTGACTGGGGGCGATTCTGGTTGGCGGCACCATGGCTTAGGCCTTAGTGGGCAGAACCGTTGCCATCGTAGTTATCGGTATCGTAAAAGCCGTTGCGAGTGCCAAAGAATAGGGCAGACACAATGAACAGGCCCGTTAGTCCGACCATAATCAATTTGACATCCATGGTATTGCATTCCTGGGTAATCATTTGCCTGTCTATCCTATCGTGTTTTTTTCCTCCGAGTCGTGGGTCTTAAGGCTTTGTTAAGCTCTTGCCAGGGTGTTAAACTTTCTAGCCAGGTTTTCAGGGGGTCTAGGGCTTGGGCCGGGGTCAAGGTATGCCGTTGGGGATTGACTTCATAGTGTTCCAAATACACCTGTAAGTTACCCAGTCCTGGGGTGTGGGGACTCATCACGGGACAAAAAATCAGGCGATCGCCATTGGTTAGGCCGAGGGTATAACCCCATTGATCAATCACCTGGAATTGACTGCGATCATAGTATTTCAAGGGATAACTATAGGCAATGTCCCGTCCGTGCCAGGTTTGACCGCGTAAATCCTGGGATTGAAAGGTTTCCCACCAGTCCAAAAGTTCCGTCAATGGAAATTCACCGTAGAGAAACCGTCCATGGTAATTCCGACCATACTTGAGCCAGTGAGAACGCAACAGAGATTCCACTGTACTTTGACGAAGAGCGCAAATATTTAACCAAAAAAGAATCGCCCAGAGGCCATCCCGTTCTCGACTATAGCTGGCCCCAACTTCTCCCCCTTCGTTGCCCACAAAAGCCACGCCGACTCCGTCCAAAGTCGCCCCCATCCATTCCCAGGGACTAGGGGTTTCGTAACAGGTAATGTCCAAGGGCATACACACATGATCCATCGCCGCACTGGCTAATTGCGATCGCCCCACTGCTCCACAATTGCCCCGGTAGCCTGGAATCAAAGTGGCATTGTCTGTGAGAATGGCTAAACTATCACTGGCTGTCACCGCTAACTGTGACCCAAAAATTCCGTAACGATAATGGGTTAAAACCGCCCGCAGAGCTTGGGCCTGCTTCATCGGGGGCAAATTAATCTGTCCGGCGATCGCATCGAAGTGAACCGGAAAATTCTCAAAGGTCACCGTCCCAGAGGGCAACCCCAGGGTTTTTTCCAACAGAAATTGACTATAGGCAAAATTCACCGTATCAAAACAATGAACCGCGAGAGCCGCCGCGTGATTCTGCCAATAGGCTTGGATTAAGTCTAAATCAAAGATACCCGCCATTAGTCGTTGGTAAAGATTTGCGGAATTGACCACTTCGATGTGTAGGGTTCCCAGGGTCAAAACCTCTGCTTTTTTGAGGGGGAGATCGGGAATTTCCGCCAGGCAATAGTGTTGCAAAATTTGGGTGCGTTCCTGCAAGGCCGACAGAAGACTCGCTGAAATCACCTGACCCGTCGCTGAATAGAAGGTTAAATGGACAATTTGTTCTCCTTCTTTGGTTTCGATCCCCAACAAAATCCCGGCGATCGCCTGGTGTTGTCGGACGAGATGGGAAAGCATGACCGGGGACAATAATCCCTGGGTTCCCACCATAATCCGACGAAAATCATTCCCTGCCGCCACCTTGATCATCAACTGTAACCAATCGTGGGTTAGGCTTTGACCATTGGCCCCTATCACGAGGGTATAATCCCGCCGGTCAGGATACAAATTAAAGAACGCTTGGAGTAAATTCGCTAGGTAATGGGGTTGCTGAAAACAAGCCAGGGGTTGAGAAAGTCCCTGGGGCAATTGCTGATGTTCCAGAAAGCGTTGGGTGGGAACTGTCCGCAGTGGGGTCATAGATTATCCGAATTGGGCAAACTCACCTGGGCACGATACAGCAGTTTCGTTCCTTGGCGATAACCAACATAGCGCACGACCGCCGGGGTTCCTGGCTCTGGGAGATTTTCCGTCTCTAACCATTGATGCCATTGGGGGTCAAAATTAACGGTTTCTCCCACCGCCGCGATCGCCTCCACCTGCCACTGTTTCAACAAATTAGCGAGGGGACGGACTAAAGGCAACAATTTTTGGGCAGGTAATTGGGGTTCCTGTTGGGCCCGCAGGGCGGCTGTGGGCCATTGTAATAACCAGGGTTCAAGCTGACTTAATACCTGTTGTTGCCATTCGGCTTCTAGGGTGGCCCGTTGGTGAGCGAGTTGTCGTTCCAGGCGATCGCACTCCTGACGAAGAGCTTGGAATTCTTGAGACCCCGGATGTTCTGGTGTTTTGGGCGGTAGGGGAACCAACTCCGGTGTAAAAGCGGCCAATAACTCATTCAAAGAAAGCTGTAGCGCATTGGCTAGATGTACTAATGTCTCAACGGACATCTTCGCTAAAAGACCGTGTTGTACCCGACTTAACTGCCATCCCGAAAGTCCTGATCGTTCGCGGAGTTCGGCAAGAGTATTAATGCCCGCCTGACGCATCAGGGTTTCTAAGAGGGGACGATAGGGAGGGACTTCAGAAGACATAGGACGTTGGGGAGTGAGGATAATCAAATTCTATCGGAATTTTCCAAGATATTTACCCCTTTTATAAAAATCTTAACCTTACCTCAAAACCATTTTCAATATTACTTTCTAAACAGGAATATCTTAACGCTTAAAACCGACCAGATCATGTATGTTTTGAAAACAGGTGACGATAATGAGATGTTTTATGAGAGACCATCAATTTCTATTTCTATAGGGTTTTTCATTAGAATGAGGTATAAAAGAAAAGAAATAAACCTCGTCTAACTTGAAACACATCGTTTTTATCTCTTCCAAGGCGATCCCCCTAAATCCTCCTTAAAAAGGGGGACTTGTCCCTGAAACGTCTTTCAAAAAACGACAGTTCCCAAAATGGACGTGGTTTAACACAACAAAGCTAAAAATTAAAAAATGAAACCCTATTCCCTACCATAACGAAAAACGCTATAAACTAGTGACACTGCGCCGCGATCGCCTTTTAGGAATGAAATTAAAGCCAATTCCCCACTAGGATAAACGGCCCCCAATAGTAGGGATGTTGATAAGCCGAATTTTTTAAGAGGGTTAATTGGGCCTGTCGCATGGCTTGGGCCTTACTTTGTTGGGGATTCTTTAAGATTTCATAGAACTGTAATATTAACTGGGCTGTGGACTGGTCATTCACCGGCCAAAGGGTGGCTAAGGTACTTTTTGCACCAGAGCGCACGGCAACTCCGGCTAATCCTAACGGCGCACGATTATCCCCTGTCGCAGTCTGACAAGCACTTAAAATTAATAATTCAATCGCCTGATTTTTATTGTCCGTTTCCCGTAGAATTTGGTCTAAATTTTTCACATTAATTCGGTCATCCCACGTCAATAAAAAAGTATCTTCAGCCTTAGATGCAAATTGACCATGGGTGGCTAAATGCACAATAGGAAAATTAGAATTTTGGAGTTGAGTTTGTAAATTATTGGCAGTAAAGGACTGATTTAATAGCACTTCAGCCGGTAATAAAGCTTGAATCTTGGTGACTTCCTGGGCGACGGCGGGTAAGGCATCAAATCCCTGACGAGCTTCGACTAATCCACCAATCAGGGCATTAGGATTTGTTGCTATTGGGGAATCATTCACACGACTGGGAAGTAAACGTAAACTGGGAACAACGGCAGTATTGTAGTTTTCTAACAAATAATGTTGACCGTCATGGAGTGTGGCTAAAGGCACATTTCGCAAGACCCCATCAAGAACAAAGACTAGGGTTTCAATGGGTTGTTGTTTGAGGGCTGATTCTAAGGGTTTAATTAACCATTGATAAAGCTGTTGATTCGGAGCTAAATTAATTTTTTGACGAGGGTTTAAAGTATTTTTTAAAAGAGTATTAACGGTGGTTTCTAAGGTATCTTGGGAACTGTTTAAGACGGTTTCAAAATATTGTAGGGGCTGATGGGGAATAGATAAAATGACGGCCAAACGTTGGGGCAGGGTAATAGCATAAATTAAGGCCGCTTTCGGATCGAGTTGTTCCAGGTTGGGACGTTCTCCTTCTAAACAGGATTCCTGGAAAAAGTTATTCAATTCAGCAATTTGTAGGGATTCAATGACCTCACGGGCTTGGTTCAACTTTTCCGGTTCCGGTCGGGAGGATTGTAATAATAAATCCACTAATTCTCGGTAAACGGGTTCGACGCGATCGCGGAAGGCAAATTGTAGTTCGGTATTGGCTCCCCCTAGGGCTTGGCGGAGGGACTGTAAAAGGGTGTAGGCATTTTGATAGGCGGTAATGGCCGGCAGGGTGTCCCCTTGGGAAGCCAAAATTCGTCCCAGTTGCCATTGCCAGAGATAGGCAATTTCCGGGGCGTTTCGATTAGATGTCTGGAGACTCGCTTGTTCGGTGTAGCGACGGGCCGCAAAAGCCTCTCCCTGTTCCCAGGCGATCGCCCCTAGGTATCCCAGGGTTTGACCTAATAATTGGGGATCTTGAAGGGTTTGAGCTTGGGTTAGAGCCGTTTGGAGTTGGGCGGTGATCGCTTTCGGGGTTAACCAGTGGGTTAATTGAGCATTCTGACGAATTTGGGTGAGGGTTTCGGGAGCCAGTTTCGGACAGGTTTGGAGGAGGGGAGAGGATAAACGGTTAGAGGCAACCGGTGAGCTTGTTTCCTGTAAACACAGTAAGCCCTGGACTAATTTGAGACGGGCGGCGATCGCGGTGGAATTGGGAAAGGATTGCTCTAAGGATTGATGGAGAGCATTGAGATCATCGGGCAGGGTTTTCCAGGAACCGACCTGAAGCGCGAGGGTTAGTAAATTGGTCTGGGCTTGTAGTTTGAGATTGGGGTTCTGAGTGGTGGCGATGGCTTGACGATAACAGCCCCCAGCTTGCCGATAAAATTTAATACTTTTCCCTTGAGTAGGATTCGATAAACAGTCTCCAGACCCCTCTAATTGAACAGCAAAACGGCGTTCGGCATCGGTCACTTTTTGATTGGCGATCGCCCTGGCGGTATTGCCTAAACTTAATGTTAATGCCGCTAAGAATGCCTGCGATTTTTCAGATTGGGCGAGAGTTACCCCTGGGACTAAAACCGCGTAGGC